>JAEYVW010000273.1 GCA_023429365.1 Bacteroidota bacterium | reverse complement strand
TTTTTGCGATGCAAAGATTGAAATTATTTTTTGTTCCTGCCAAATATTTGAATAAAAATTTCGAAGTTATTTTTTTGCCCACTTTAAATCTGCAATTTCAATTTCACCATTCTGATTGTCCATCATGAGGTTTTCAAGTTCAATCACCTGGTCATGTCTGCCAAGATTCCTGATCACGCGGACCCGAATAACCGATGGAAATTTTGTAACATAGTAACCATTGTAGTAGTTCGTACTGATCCGGTAGCGACCCGGCTTCGCATTCTTCAACTGGTATACAAAGAGGTTAGCAGAATAGTTCTCAAATGCCTGGTAACTCAGGCCGCCATTCTTTGATGCACCCTGGTGTTGTGTACTGATGGCACCCCCTGGCTCACGTATGCTTATATACCCCGGGTTGCCATTATTAGATTCAATATCGATCCGTAGATCCGCTGTTTCGGGAATGATAATAGACGGCGGTATTCGCGACAGATCGAGTTTGACACCATGCAAGGTAATGATCGCATTCAGATCAGTAAGCATAGTGGCCTTTATATTTGTATTGAGGTGCTCCATTTGTTCCGTATTCAAACTTATACCGTTGTACAAACTATCTACCGCCTGCTGGTATTTTCCCTGCTGGTAGAATCCCCAGGCCATGTCGCGATACAAACTGATATTAAAAGGATTTTTCTTCAACAACATTTCATAGATCCCGATCGCTTCATCAAACCGAGCCCATTTCTCAAAAATCCATGCCATAGCGATCAAAACCTCATGGTTACCTGCTGCAATCTCCGCGGCATTCATTAAAATTGAATACGATTTTTGTTCCAGACCCGCACCAAAAAAATGTTGCGCTGCATCCATATAAAAACCCGGATCGTCGCCGTATAAAGCTTTTAGCCTCTCGTATTCAGCCGGTTTGTCCGCCTTTGTTGCGGAAGCCAGTTCCTGCAGGTAATCCACATCTTCCATATCCTTTAAACGATATGAGCGACTGTCATAACCCACATTATAATGACGCCCTCTTTTCGAGATAATCACAATGGCTCCATTTGCTGCCCGGGACCCATAAAGGGATGACGCTGCATTATCCTTCAGGACAGTGATACTTTCAATATCATTTACTGAAACCAGGTCATTTATATTCCCCGTAACCGGTAAACCATCGAGAACATAGAGTGGCTGATTATTCCCGCTTATACTACGACTTCCCCTGATCAATACACTGGCCGGGCCACCTGGCTGACCGCTCGCACTGGTCACCTGTATACCTGCAATCCTTCCCTGTAATACCTGCTCCATTGAAGTAGATGGGTTTAAAAGAGTTCTTGACTCAACAACCGCTACTGAACCGGTCAAAGATTGTTTTCTTACCGTCCCATATCCTACTACGACTACTTCGTCGAGAGAATTTGAAACATTGATCCCAGGCAACTTCCCCTCAAGGCCTAAACCAGATGCTGTCACTCTAAGTTCTACGCCTGCATCCAGTGTTTGCCCGGGCGTTTCGAATGACTGCTTCTCAAGTGATATCATGCGGGCATCGGGATCCAGTTTTCGGAGACGGTTATTATATACATTCACAACACTATTCAAAAGCTGGTACTGGTCCATCGATTGCATTTTCCTTCTCTCAAAACGAGTATCACGTTTAACATAGCTAAGCTTTTCGCATTCGGCTTCCAGTTCCTTTGGTGGTGTAATATTATACTTCACATAATCTTCAACTCGTTCCAAAACGATATATGCCGTGTAAGGCGTTACGATTTTTTCTTTTAACCCAAAATCAACTAAATCATTCCAGGATGAATTCCTGATTACCTGGTCGAAGCTTGATAACAGGTTTATTCTTTTTACTCCTTCGTTGATAGCCATCTCAGTTTTATCTACCGGTAGCCTATGAATACGATGTACACCAGATCCGTTTCCATATTCAAGATAAATGGTATCAACATCTGAGTCCATGGTTCCGGTAATAACCTGGGGTCCGTGTGACCGGAGCGGTAAATATTGGTCAACGATCAATCGCCCGGTAGCCGCTGTCATTTTCAATAGCCAGTTTTCGGCACGACTACTCATGGTAATGGCCTCGCTGATACTATTTTCTTTCAGATTTATGAGGGAGCCCCCACTGGTGCCCGGTATTTCGCGCAGGTGTTCATAGTTGGCTTTTGTAGATGTATTGACACAAAAGACCGGCTTGTCGGTCGCAACCGGCATATTCTTTCCATAAGAATTATGTCCGTCTGTGAACACAAAAACGATATCAGCATCCAGTCCCCTCGTATCTATGACACCGAATTGTGTTGCGCCGTCGTATTTGATATTACGCAGGTATTGTTGCCATCCTCCACCTGATTCTTTACGCATGGCAAAAACAGCGGTATCAAGCGTCTTGTGATTAAATGGTATGATCGTGAGCTGAGTCACCCGGTGCCAGGCAATATATTGTCTCAAAAAATTGACTTCCCGGTTTGTTGCCCTTTCAGTGGTGGATGCGGAAGCGTCCCAGAAAACAGCGATCTTTCGCGGCTGAATATTATAGACTGAATCCAAAACCGGAGTAGTACGTATCGCGAAACCAGCCTGGTCTCCTGAAGGTCTGGTATATAATTCGTGGTCGTGTCTAAGGGGAATCGCAAAGGAAATAACATGGTTCAAAGCTATATTCTCTGTTATCCATTTTAATTCATAACCGCTATCCCGTTTTTCAAAATTCCTGTTCAGAAGCAAGCCTGGCCTGGCTACCGGTGCCGCTAAGTTGCGCACCTCTATCGAAAGATCGAGGAAGGATCCCGTGCCGGGAAAATCCAACGGAAGAAGGTATAGGAGTTCATTTTCACGCGTTGTAAGCATTTGCATGATGGTCAACGTTACTTTCCGGGTACTGCGGGCTGCAATCGGATAGATTCGAAGACTATACTGATTGGCATAATCCATGGTCAGCAAAGCTGGGTCGATCCTTTTTCCCACGATGGTGTTGTAAGCATTCGTCGCCTTCCCTTTCTCCTCGATGGAACCATCACGGTATTTCCCATGCAGGTCGAGCTGGAAAGCCGTGATGACCTGGCCGGGTTTCAATTCAAACCGGTGTAGCCCTTCAATTTCCGTATCGTTGGGATTATAAAATTCCCACTCCATAAAAGTGGTGGCAGTAAACAGATCTGCCCTGATGTTGATGGAACAGCCTTTGAGTTGCATGGGCTTGTCCCATTTTTGTTGCGCGAGGGCCTGGAGCCAGGTCCCATTCAGAAGAATAAGCAGCCAAAAATATTTCCGCATAAGCATGGTTTAATATCCTGATGCGGTATTTGCGGGGATTACATAAAAACTTTTCTCCTTAGGGCCGGGAAGAAGGGAAGATGGGAAGGATTATCGAGCGGCAAAAGATGTCCATGGATTTCAACCAGCCATAAACCGTACTATCCTTCACTGCAATGAGTGATAACACTGAAAGTAACAGCATCCCAGTTTTTCTTCAGTCACATCCTGCGGCCCAAAATAAACAATTAATAACCACCCCCGTCTACTAGGGATTAAATCCTTCAATGTTAATTGATATAAAATCCCAGTGATCTGTATCCTTGCATGTCAGTTCTACCCGGAATGTACCGGCGTAGTAATCTTCGTGGAGTCCATTCTTTCCTACGGCACAATAAGAACCAGATACGATGCACTGATCCCCATCTACCTGGCAGGATTCAACGTCAGACCTCACCAGTTCAATATCTTCATACAAAGACTTAAACAATTTTATCCTTTCGTTGAAATTGGAAAAATCGGTGAACTTTTCCCCGTTGAATTCAAACTCGTCGCTATAGAACATATCGGAACATAGCTCCCGTTGGCTGAAAATATCATGGAGTAAATCATCCTTCACCAAAAATGTATTTTCGAAAACAGGGTCGGGGTAGAATTCGTCATATATAAAATCAGTTACCCAGCCTTCCATATTTATATCGTCTATTTCGAACTCAAATAATTCCTCGGTGGCAAAACGGTACAACTCCCTATGGGTAACACTTGGACTACAAGCTCCAAGATCAATACTGTGTTCGTTGAGCAGGTCCCTTACTGATTCCCATGCCGCAACGATCTCATCATCAGGAATCATTGCGGCTGCCTTAAAATGGATCGGCCGCCCGATCTTATCGAATACTTTTATCTTTTTTCGGTTATCAAACTCCTTTTCGAAAGCGATAATATTGTTCAAAAAAGCGTTTTCAACTGCTGAGGGTATTGGATTGTCTGTTAAGCCGGCGATGACAGCCCCTCTCTCCAGCATAAGTTTCATTTTCAAAAAATCGTTCTCTGCCCTCAGGCGTTCTTCGTCGTCAAGGTGTTCAAATTCCTTCATAGCTGTATGTTTTAGACAAGGTACATTGCCTAAAACAGTTTTCCCTGTTGTCCGGGCCGCCTAAAAACGTTTTTTTCCAGGCTCCACTCTTCTGCGTTCAT
>JAEYVW010000178.1 GCA_023429365.1 Bacteroidota bacterium | reverse complement strand
CGACTACTAACTTCGAACTACTAACTTCGAACTACTAACTACTAGCTAAAAACTACTAGCTTCATTCCGCACATCAGACGTTGCCAGAACAGAACCCTGAACAGTTAAAAGTCTCATTGGAATCGGGGTATGAATGTACAACCGAACAAAGACTACTAACTTCGAACTACTAACTTCAAACTACTAACTTCGAACTACTAACTTCGAACTACTAACTACCCCGACTCCCGACTATAGACTATAGCTTATACTTCTTCTTCGTCCTGGCTACTCTCCTCCTCCATTCCCAAATCTTCGCCGTCCTCATCTTTTTCAGCAAATCCATCAACACCCTGAGTGAGATCGTACTTCTCTTCAACGTCGGCAAATTTTTCACCCAGTAACCCTTTGGTACCGTACTGGCTGGGCGCAATTCCTTCCGCCCTAACTGCCGAAGGATAACTAATGCGTGAGCTTTCTTCTTTTGATACATTGATCAGCTCTACCAAAAATGTCCAGTTCTTGTTGAAATCGTACCAGTAAATGAATTTCTGGTTGGGATCTTTTATTTCAGATCCGATCGTAGTTTCTTTCATCAGCAACGGCTCGGCCTTATATTCCTTGTCGTATTTCTCCAGGGTGATCTCCCTTCCACGTTGCCAGTGGTCATTGCTACGGAAAAAAGTGGCTTTATGCTTATTGTCAAACTCGTATCCTTTCAGAATAGTTTCATGCAGGTCGAAAAACGTTTGGGTATGACGGATCACCACATCACGATAAACGCTTTCATCTTCTTCGTAGTAAACTCTGAATTTTAAAATAGCCATATCGCGAATTTACGATTTCTTTATTTTTAAATCCATTTCCCTTCCTTTTTCAGTGAGGTATTCAAATGCTGCATCATAAGTGTTTTCGATCACGCCGTCGAGTATCGCATCTTTTAAGGCATTCTTTAAAATACCCACCAGTTTGGAAGGCGGCAGGCCAAACATTTCCATGATTTCGTCACCACTGATAGGCGGCTGCCAGGCGCGTATATGATCTTTTTCCTCTACTTCTCTGCAGCGTTGCCTGACCAGTTGAAAATTTTCCTGGTATCTCTTCACTTTCTGCTTATTCTTTGACGTGATGTCTGCATCACAAAGCAACATCAGCGCATCAAAATCCTCACCGGCATCAAACAGGAGTCGCCGTATCGCCGAATCTGTGATATTCTCCTTTGTAAGACTGATCGGCCGTAAATGCAGTTCCACCATTTTCCGAACGAAACGCATCTTTTCTGTCATAGGCAATTTAAACCTTGCAAAAATTTTGGGAACCATCCTGCCTCCTACTACTTCATGGCCATGAAAGGTCCAGCCATGACCTTCTTCAAAACGTTTGGTCGCGGGTTTCGCAATATCATGTAGAATAGCCGCCCATCGTAGCCAGAGATCATTCGTGTTTTGTGAGATATTATCCAGTACCTGCAGGGTATGATAAAAATTGTCCTTATGTCCGTGCCCATCCTTGTATTCCGCACCGGCCAGTTCCACCATTTGTGGGAAGATCAGGTGAAGCAGACCGGTTTTATAAAGAATTTCAAAACCAATTGAAGGCCTGTCCGATAATATGATCTTGTTCAGTTCATCCGTGATGCGCTCCTGTGATACGATCCAGATACGTTCCCTGTTCTCACGGATTGCCTGTACCGTTTGCGGATCGATGGTAAAGTTGAGTTGGGAGGCAAACCGGATCGCACGCATCATCCGAAGCGGATCATCGCTAAATGTTTGTGATGGTTCAAGTGGTGTTTTTATCAGGCGGTTTTCAATATCCTTCATGCCGTCAAATGGATCCAGCAGTTTGCCAAAATCATCTTTATTTAAACCGATGGCCATGGCATTGATGGTGAAATCACGTCTTCTTTGATCATCCTCCAGGGTTCCTGGTTCTACCGTCGGATTCCTGGAATCAAAACGATAACTTTCTTTCCTTGCACCAACAAATTCTATGTCGAATGGTATTGAAGTAATATCCCCGCCGGGATAACGGTCATCGCCAGTTTCCACTGCCAGTGGTACGTTGATATGAGCGGTACCAAAATTTTTGAAATAACTGACGCGAGGCTGGGGATCAAATAATCTTGCTACTGTTTTGGCGAGTTTAATACCATCACCCACACAAACAATATCGGCATCATTGGTGGGCCGGCCCATGATCTTGTCTCTTACAAATCCGCCTACCAGGTAGGTCTCCAATCCAAGCTGCGCAGCTGCTTCACCAATTGTTTGAAAAATTCGTAATTCCTGTTTTGTGCAATTAATCTCCATGCGTGTGCAAAGATAAGTGAACAGGGATAGCGTTCAGGCAGATCCGGATTGCGCCCGGGGTAACTTTAGGGACGAATGACACTGATTTTTCCATGCTGCCATTTGATAACGGAAGATGGCTTTGCGGGTGTGTTGTCAAGCTGACGGTATTGTACGATATAGTCGACGGACTGTTTTATTTCTTCAGCTATATCAGAAAATGCGGATGGTGTTGGCTTACCCGAAATATTGGCCGATGTGGAAACGATCGGTTTGCGGAATCGCTTGATGAGATGTTTACAGAAACTATCATTGCAGATCCTGATCGCGACCGATCCATCTCTACCCACGAGATTTTCTGCCAGGCCAATTGCACCATCATATACAACGGTGACGGGACGTTGCTGTTGTTGTATATAATCGAATACACCAAGATCTGCGGCGGCTACATGCCGGAGGACATCTCTTTCATCGGCTACAAGCACGATCATGGCTTTCTCCTCGGTGCGGTTCTTTAGCTGAAAAATCCTTTCAACAGCCCCGGGATTGGTCGCATCGCAGCCTATACCCCAAACAGTATCTGTTGGATAAAGTATCAGGCCGCCCCGTTTTAACACTTCCAGGCATTTTTGTATATCCTCTTCAAAATCGATCATCATGTATTCGTTTTCCTGAGTGGAATAATAAAGGTCTAAATAATCCATCTAAACTATGTCGAAAGCATGCACGTCTTCGTTATTTTCGCAGCAAATTTAAAAGGATGAAAGAACTTATACTGGAAGCCTGGGATAACAGGGACTTATTAAAGGACGAAAAATATACCGGTGCTGTCCGTGCCGTGATCGAAGAGGTGGATAAGGGCAGATTGCGAGTGGCTTCGCCAGGTGATGGTGGTTGGACGGTGAATGAATGGGTAAAACAGGCGATCCTGATGTATTTTGGTATCCAGCAAATGCAAACATGGGACCTGGAGCCTTTCGAATTTTATGATAAGATGCTGTTGAAAAAAAATTACAAGGAACTGGGTGTGCGGGCTGTACCACATGCTGTCGCCAGGTATGGTGCTTATATCGCCCGTAATGTGGTGCTAATGCCGTCATATGTAAATATCGGCGCTTATGTGGATGAAGGCACAATGGTTGACACCTGGGCTACCGTGGGTAGTTGCGCACAAATTGGGAAAGGCGTTCACCTGAGTGGCGGTGTTGGTATTGGCGGTGTGCTGGAACCACTGCAGGCCTCGCCGGTCATCATCGAAGATGGCTGCTTTATCGGCAGCCGCTGTATTGTAGTAGAAGGCGTGGTTGTTGAAAAAGAAGCAGTGCTCGGCGCTAATGTAGTATTGACCCAGTCCACCAAGATCATCGACGTAAGCGGACCGGAACCCCGGGAAACCAAAGGCCGCGTGCCGGCCCGTAGTGTGGTCATTCCA
This sequence comes from Bacteroidota bacterium, assembly GCA_023429365.1. Lineage (GTDB taxonomy): Bacteria > Bacteroidota > Bacteroidia > Chitinophagales > Chitinophagaceae > Terrimonas_B. The sequence continues at coordinate 313 of JAEYVW010000178.1, read as the reverse complement.
GGTACTTATAACAAGCAATTCGCTGCCGGCGAATACGGTGTTAGCTGCGCCCTGATCATTGGTCAGCGCAAGCCCAGTACCGATCTAAAAACAAGTCTGAATGATGCTTTAAGAGACTTTAATGTTTCAGTTTAATAAATTGAATCATTTCCTATATTTGCACCCCGCTATGTGAGTCGGGAGTCGTTAGTCAGGACCCGATAACTATCGGGTCGGGAGTAAGTTTTAATCAACCGACGACATCCGACTACAGACTACAGACTCACGACTAACCCGCCCGGGTGGCGAAATTGGTAGACGCACCGTCTTCAGG
>JAEYVW010000153.1 GCA_023429365.1 Bacteroidota bacterium | reverse complement strand
CCGGCCATTTTATTTGCATTAATATAAAGTTTGTAAAGCCCTTGTTGCTGAAGCTTATACTTTAGTGTCGGACCGAAGGGCCCATCTGATGTACCGTCAGGCAAATAGATATGGCTAAAACGTATCGTTGCATTTTTATTTTCCGGCACCACCGAAGCCGTCAGGTTCTTACCACCAACAATTGGTAACATGCAAATGACAGGGTCGCCCCGTTTGTCCAGATGTCCTTTAACGCTGACTGAATGGGTGCCAGGTGCAAAAGAAAGATGAATAACGCTGTCGATCTGGATATTCTGTGGCACGGTGTCTTTCGGGGTGGCTGGTATATTGTGTGTCGCGGGTGGGAAGGAGTCAGCGCCGGCGGTCTCATTCTTCGTTTCCGGCTCTGTCGCGTTATTGCATGCGACGAGGAACGACGCGAGCGTAAATAGAATGGTTAATTGCTTCATACAAAGTATTGCTACCATTATTTAGCAAATAAGCGGCCGATTTTTATTTGTATAAAGATAAAAGATGGACTTGTTGAAATCTGGGATGCAATACATTGATCAACAGATTTATTTTGTTGCCTTGGTTAAATAGAATTTTTGTGGCAAATGATGAAAGATAAGTATTAGGCAGTTGGGCAAAATGATAAAAAAACGTTGTAATCCCGTTTTTTACCCATTGTTTTCTGCAGGATTTGGGTTACTAGATGTCAGAAGCTTTAAGTATCTGAAGGGGCGTGAAACCAGAAGCCGGATAAAAAAACGAAAAAATAAGTTTTTTACCCATTGTCTTCTTAAGATTTAGAGCTACTAGATGTCAGATACTTTAAGTGTCTGATATCAATTAAAGCCCCACCGGAAAAATATTGTGCCCAGATTAACCCTTAATTGCTTTATCTTAATCTATCCCTCAACCTTCCTCATTCAAACCTGCACATCCCTCCTTTCCCCAATCTGCTGGCGCCACATGGCATAATACAAACCACGCTTTTCTACTAATTCGCTATGTGTTCCCGCCTCCGCGATGTTACCTTTTTCCAATACATAAATCACATCGGCATGCATGATCGTCGAAAGCCGGTGCGCGATCATGATCACGATTGGATCATGTCGGGTTGAAATATCCTTAATCGTTTCTGTGATGGCCTCTTCGGTGAGTGAGTCGAGCGCTGATGTCGCTTCATCAAAAATCATGAGGCCTGGGTTTCTTAATAATGCGCGGGCAATGGCGATCCTTTGTCGCTCTCCGCCCGATAATTTTAATCCGCTTTCTCCCAGCATTGTATCCAGGCCCCTGCCCGAACGGGCCAACAAGCCGTCGCAGGATGCTTTATGAAGCGCATCAAGCATTTCTTCATCGGTAGCCGAAGATTTTACAAACAACAGATTGTCCCTAATCGTCCCGAAAAATAGTTGCGTATCCTGCGTCACAAACCCGATTTGCCGGCGCAATTCATTATACCGGATATCTGTTGCCGGAATATTATTGATAGAGATGGATCCGCTTACAGGTCGATATAAACCTACCAGCAATTTCACCAGAGTTGATTTACCAGATCCCGACGGTCCTACAAATGCAATTGTTTCACCGTTCTTTACACTAAAGGAAATATTGTCGATCGCATTGTGATTGGCAGTCTTATGACGAAACACTACATTATCAAAGCGGAGGGTTTCCAGCAGCCCGAGTTCAACAGGCTCTTCAGGCCGGGTTTCTATCGGTTGTTTCATTAACTTATCAAAATTGCGCAGAGACGCTTCCGCTTCCCGGTATGACAAAATAATATTCCCCAGGTCTTGCAACGGTCCAAAGATGGTAGTGGAAATGAATTGCATACTAATTAGTTCACCGGTAGAAAGCACATCCCTGAAAATCAGCCATAATAAAATATAGAGTATTGATTGACGGAGTACAGTCAGTGCCGAACTTTGTAAAAAAGAAAGCGTCCTCACTTTTTTCACTTTCATCATTTCCAAATCAAAGATCTTCTTTGTTTGCTCCCGCAAACGCCTGATCTCGGGATAAGTGAGCCCAAGACTTTTCACGAGTTCAATATTTCTTAAAGATTCGGTAATGGCACCCGACATCTGGTTGGTTTCCCTGTTGATGGAACGCTGCAGCGTTTTTATCTTTTTACTAAGCAAACCTGTCAAGCCACCCAGTACAATCACGCCAATGAGAAAGACCGGGATCAAAAGCCAGTGCTTTGTTATGGCATACCATATAAGAAACCCCATACCAATGATCGAAGAAAAAAGGATATTGATAAATGAATTGATAAACCTTTCAGTATCCGTCCTCACTTTTTGCAAAACCGAAAGTGTCTCACCACTGCGCTGCCCTTCAAATTCCTCAAAGGAAAGCCGAAGGGTCTGTTTTAACCCGTCATTGAATATCTGCATACCAAACTTCTGGACCACCAGTCGCATAACGTAGTCCTGCAGTGTTTTACAAAGACGGGCTGCAAGAGCAATGCCTACTGCCACCAGTAGCCAGAAAGTAACGCCGCTCACCAGCTCCTTCTCGGTTTTATCACCAGGATTGGTGGCATAGTCATCGATGATCTTACCAAAGATGATGGGATCAATAAGCGTAAGAAGTTGCGCCAGTCCCGCCAGCGACAAAGAAAGTATGATCAGTCCCCGATGGGGTTTAAGATAAGTCCATAGTATTTTCAATACGCAGGGATTAAGTGGCTAAGATATTAAACATGAAGGAAAGAGCCAGATTCGACAACAAACATCAAAAGTTTGAAATAAAAAATCCGGTCTGCAGTGTGTTCTGCAGACCGGATTTGAATATGTTATTGTACTCTTTAATAAAAAGTGATATCTCACTTTATTAACCACCGCGCCTTTCTGAGCGGCGACCACTATTGCCATTGGGTCTTTGACCCTGGCTCCTGTTATCGTTGCTTCGAGATTCAATTCTGCGTTGCGGCTGCGACTGACGCTCAATTTGTCTTTGCGGCCGGCTCTCCTGCCTTATCTCCCTTTGCTGGCGTGCCGGAGTGTTAGACCCGCTATTACTTCTGTCAAATACATTACGTCGCTCTGGGCGGTTGCTACGCTCCTGTCTTTGCATATCAGCATCCCGACGATTGCTATTGTTGGGAGGTTGTACCCGACGAGGACTTGTTGCAGCAGGTTCATCGTTCGTCCGCCTGTTCTGTCCCCTGTCAAACACATTTCTCCTGTTATTGGGATTTTCATTCTCAGCCTGCGGTGATACCCGCCTGTTCACTCTTCTCGATTCCCTTGTTGAGTTATTCGACGGGCGGTCACTATTACTCCTGTCGAACACATTCCTCCGGTTGATCCGCGGATCGCTTTCGTTTTGACGATTCTCAACCTGTGGCCTTATCACATCGCGTCTTGTATTTTCCTGGCGATCCTGCCCCCTGTCGAATACGTTTCGTCTGTTGACTTGTCCATTGTTGCGATCATTCCTGTCATACCTGTCAAAATTCCTCGGAGCGATATCACGGTTGCTTTCACGTTGAACCTGCGGCCGGTATACACTCACCTGGTTATTACGAAAATTTCTTCCGCCTGGTCTGTCTGTTTCTCTAAACCTTACCGGCCTGATGCTACCCGCATAACGTTCTGCGTCGTTGCGGCGCGGACCATTTACGAAAACATTGTTCCTGTTGCCGTAATTGTTGATGATGGTAGTATTGTTAATGATCGTGGTATTGCGGCTCCTGTCAATATAGTAGTTATTAATATTCCTTGAAGAAATATAGCGTCGGGGCGCAAAACACCAGTAGTTGGATGGCGGATAGTAACTGCCAAAGCCTATACTGATATTTATACCAGGTCTTATCGGCGCCCAGCCATAATAATCACCACCGGTTCTCCAGGTTACCCATGCTGGGGACCACTCATACCCAGGTACCCACATCCAGCCGTAAAAAGGATCATGAAACCAACGACCGTAGTGAAATGGTGCCCAGCCCCAGGAATAATTCGAGACCCACATCCATTCATATTCATCCGACCACACCCAGTGCCCACCCGTGCTGTAAGGTTGAAAATCGGGACCCAGGTTTGGCGCCCAAACGTACCCGTATTCAGGGTAGTCGATCCAGCGTCCATGGGGACTCAGTTCATCATAAAAAGTCTGGTAAGAAATACTCACACCCACTCTTTGCGCCGATGCGGTATTCTTCAATGAGCCAAACAACAGCATAGAAACTGTGAGGCTGATTATCGCGGGAAGGTGTTTCATGTAAATAAATTTAATAGTTTTCAATTAGCAGGAATCGTTTCCACTACAAATATGAGCTATTCATATGCCACCTGGTTGCACACATTCCCTTTATTGCTCATTGTTGTGAAAACTTTTGGTAAATTTTTTTAACAATCGAATCCTTAACTTCATAGAACAAAAATCTGCGATATGGATCAACGTATTATCACACTGTATGATGAGTATACTCATAAACCGCTTTCCAGAACTGAATTTCTACAGCGGTTATCTGTTATCACCGGAGGCATGACGGCCGCACTAGCAATATTACCATTTATAGAAGTAAATGGCGCGAAAGCAGCGATGACATCAGACCAGGATTTGTTCACAGAGCGGGTCAGTTACCGCGGCGTGAATGGAGATATGCAGGCGTATGTAGCCCGGCCCAAAAAAGAAAAAAAATACGCGGCTGTGATTGTGATCCACGAAAACCGCGGACTGAATGCACATATCGAAGATGTAGCCCGCCGCGCCGCTTCCGCCGGTTACCTGGCGATCGCACCTAACGCACTATCACCGCTGGGTGGCACTCCTGCAAATGATGACGAGGCCCGTGCAAAATTTCAACAGCTAAAAGCAGAAGAAAGTCTCGAAAATTTTGTGAATGCGTTTCCCTATGTTGAATCACGCCAGGATACAAATGGCCAGTTTGGTTGCGTTGGTTTTTGTTGGGGCGGAGCGATGGCCAATAATCTCGCAGTTTACGTACCTAAGCTCAAAGCCGCAGTGGCATTCTATGGCAGGCAGGCAAAACTGGAAGATGTTCCAAAAATAAAAGCGGCAGTTCAACTACATTATGCCGGCCTGGACGAACGTATAAACGCAGGTATGGCCGCTTATGAAGAGGCGTTGAAAAAAGCTGGTGTTACTTATGAACAATACCTATATGAAAAAGTCAATCATGCATTTCATAACGATACTGCGCCGACGCGTTACGATGAAGCTGCGGCAAAACTGGCATGGCAACGCACGATCGATTTTTTTGGTAAACACCTGAAATAAACTTCAACCCAAATCTTTTTTTGCCGGGAAGGCGGGAAGGGAAGAAGAAAACATCTTAACACAATCTAACCGACATACCTCTTCCCCATTGATCCTATAGCCGGCATTCTGTAACTTGCAATTTTTGGAAGTAAAGGATTACTATAGCATTCTTGAAATACCTCCTTCTGCAACTGGTGAAGAGGTTAAAAAAGCCTTTCGCAGGCTGGCTCAGGTTTACCACCCCGATAAGCAGGGCAACGACCGCTATGCAGCGGCAAGATTTGCCGAGATCAAAGAAGCATATGAAACATTAAGCAATCCCACCCGGAAAGATCATTACCTGCAACAACGCTGGTACGAGCAGAGTATGGGACGCAAAACCGTTGATGAGGTCATTAACCCAGTGACTGTTTTGAAAAAAATGCTTGAGCTTGACCGTTACGTAGCACAACTCGATGCCAACCGCGCTCATTACCAGGGTCTATATGACAAGATTTGCCAGATACTCACAGATGAAAATATTCAAACCGTCAATGACTTCCAGGAACATTATATCAACGAAGAGATTGTGAAGACCGCCCTAAAAACAGCCAGGGGGCTTCCAACACGCTGGCTGATACCCCTGGCTGATCGACTCAAAAAGATTGATACCCGTGACCAATCCATCCCAGTCAGCATTGCTCAATTCCTTCGGCAGCAGCGATTGACCGAGTCCTGGGAAAGGGCAAAAGTCTGGGTCATATTATGTATTGTCGTCTTAATCTGTCTGGCTATTTTTTTCTCAACAAAATAGACCCTCAGGACCCACTACCTGATAACCTGTCCTCTATTTTATGCATAAAACTGGATACGGGCCCTTCCATCTTATTTGTTCTGTCATCCATGGCGTTATCGTGCAATAGATTGCCAAGCTGCATCGCCGCGGGGAGATATACCAGGATATTATGACGCTGATGGCTCATAAATGACCTAATCTTTTCAACCGATTTCTTTTCACCAGCGGCATTATGAATGATCTGGTATGCTTCCCGGGAGGCCTGCTCCATATCGATTTCTGCTTCTTCATTGGTTACACCTGCATATTGGGCAACTTTCTCCACAGCCTTATTTTGATCATTGCCAAAGATTTTCTCCAGCCAGTTTTCCCCTTTATCCGCGTTAATGATTGTCTTGCAACCACTATCAGTGCGGGTGAAGCTAAAGAATCCCGCTAGTACAACAGGTATGGCAGACTGCGCCAGTTTTTGTTCCACACTTTTCTGGAAATTACCCGTTGTCTCCTGGATATTAGGATCCACCTTTGCCAGGGGCGGATAGCCCAATTTCTGTTGAATAGCTTCAACAATATTGTTCGTCATATCTTTTTTGCATGTAATAGAAAAATTATGCCATAATCTGTTACTATGTCCGGCCAAAAGCTTGTCGGTTCTCTCAGTATCTTTGCCGCATGCATTATGTTTCTGTTGAAAATATCGCAAAAAGCTATGGTATACAACCTTTATTCGACAATATTTCCTTTCATATAGAAGAAGGTGACAAGATCGCACTGGTAGCAAGAAATGGTACAGGTAAATCGACCCTGTTGAAAATTCTGGCTGGCAAAGAAACCCCTGACAGCGGTACGGTGTGGATCAATAAGGACGTGGACGTGGCCCTGTTTGAGCAGGAACCCGTGTTTAATGAAAAGCTCTCTGTGCTCGACAATATATTTTTTCATGATCACCCTGTAATTAATGCGATCAAGGAGTTTGAATCGCTCGATCAGGATACCGATCCTGCTATACTCAACGCTGCGATTCTGAAAATGGACGACCTGGGCGCATGGGATTTTGACGCCCGGGTGAAACAGGTACTGGGCAAATTGAAAATTCAGAATCTAAATCAGCCCGTCAATTCCCTCAGCGGAGGCCAACGGAAAAGAGTGGCACTCGCCAAGACGCTGATCGATATTGGATTTGAACACAAACACGTTTTACTGATCATGGATGAGCCCACCAACCACCTGGATGTGGACATGGTGGAATGGCTGGAAAACTATTTGAATAAAGAAAAAGTCACACTGCTGATGGTGACGCACGATCGTTATTTCCTGGATGCGGTATGTGATGAGATCTGGGAAATGGATAACAGCAACCTGTATGTTTACAAGGGTGACTATCAAAACTACCTGGAGAAAAAAACAGCAAGGATCGAAAGTGAATCTGCCAGTATTGAGAAGGCAAAAAACACTTACCGAAAGGAACTGGAATGGATGCGTAAACAACCCCGCGCACGTACCACGAAAAGTAAAAGCCGCCAGGATAATTTTTATGAAGTGGAGAAAAAAGCAAAGAAGCGCATAGAAGATCAGCAGCTAGAACTTCAAATGAAGATGAACCGGCTGGGTGGGAAAGTTATCGAAATAAAAAAGGTGTATAAAAGTTTCGGCGACAAAATAATCCTCAAAGGATTCGACTATACATTTAAAAAGGGCGATCGCATTGGAATAGTCGGTAAAAATGGGGCGGGCAAATCTACTTTTATCAATATTATACAGGGTCTTGAAAATGCTGATAGCGGTAAGATCAATATTGGGGATACCGTTGTGTTTGGCAATTTTTCTCAACAGGGGCTGGTTGTAAAACAGGACCAGCGCGTAATTGAGTTTGTAAAAAATATTGCAGAACATTTCCCCCTGGCGAATGGCGGCACCCTAAGCGCTGCACAATTCCTGCAGCTTTTTCTTTTTGACCCCGATAAACAGTACACCTTTATAAGTAAGCTAAGCGGAGGTGAAAAAAGACGCTTACACCTGTTATCGGTTTTATTCCGCAACCCGAATTTCCTGGTGCTCGATGAACCCACCAATGATCTTGATCTTCCCACCCTGAGTGTATTGGAAAACTTTCTCAGTGAGTTTCCAGGCTGCCTGTTAATCGTGAGTCACGACCGGTATTTCATGGACCGCCTCGTGGATCACATCTTCGTGTTTGAAGGCGATGGCGTGATACAGGATTTTCCTGGCAACTATTCTCAATACCGTGATTGGCTCAGGGAAAAAGAAGCGGTCTCTACCGAAACCCGTAACGAAACCAGGCAAGAACAGGCTAACCCCGAAAAAACAAAGCTACCTGAAACAAAAAGAAATCCCTCCTTCAAAGAAAAAAGAGAATTTGAGCAACTGGAAAAAGAGATAGCGGATCTGACATGCGAAAAAGAAGCAGTAACATTAAAGTTGAGTGATAACCAGACCAGCTTTGATGAACTGCAAAAACTTTCCCTGCGGATTGGAGTAATCACCAAATTACTTGATGAAAAAGAACTACGCTGGCTTGAATTAAGTGAAATTATGGAATAAATGCCTTTCGGATAATTACGATTTTATCATTCCATTAAAATATCCACACCAGTGTTAACCGTGTTATACTGTTTAGATACAATTAATTATCGTGCAAATCGTAGATTCCCCATGTGTACAACTAAACATTTCAAATACTTGCAAGGTTAAAACAAGATGTTTAGTTTAGCATTCGATTCATTCCTCTTATCCCGGTAGTCCCGGGTACTATCCTGCGAGAAACATCCTTTTCAAAATTCGATTTCCTCCGAGAAACTTTTTTTTAAAATCTCACGATCTCCTGCGAAAACAATTCCAATACCCTGAATTGTTTAACTTTTAAATGTACCCCTATGAGCAGGATCTTAACACCCGATCAGTCACTAGTTGACCGTCTTGTTCTTGATGACACGGAAGCTTTCGAAGAACTCTATCGACACTATTGGCACAGTCTTTATCGCTACAGTGTCCGCAAACTTCAATCGCCCGCTGACGCGAAAAAAATTGTCCGAACCATATTTATCGAACTGTGGGAACAACGGCACACTTTACCCGTTTCATTTTCTCTCTCACAACACCTGTACGCAGAGGTAAGAAAGCTGGTTGTAAAATCACTCAGCGAGAAACTGGAACAACCAGGTGCACATGAGATCATTGAAAAAAGGTTTGGGCAGGAATTCAGTGTTGAGTCTTTGCTTGCAGCGAGGAAACCCATTTCAGGGAAGTACACCGTGATCAATACGCGTTCGGAATTGATCCGCCAGCAAACTGGGCAAAACGGCATGGCCGCTCAAACTACGTTATCGACAGTAAAATGGCTATTGCAGTCATTTACCAATAAATTATCAATCATCAACCTTCTGTCTTATCCCAAAAATTAGTATCAATGAAATCGGAAATTCTACATCGAAAATTGCAGCGTTACATCAATGGCGAATCTCACCCTGCCGAAACACGGCAAATACAAACCTGGCTGTCATGCACCTCGTCCG
>JAEYVW010000118.1 GCA_023429365.1 Bacteroidota bacterium | reverse complement strand
AGGCCTTCGTAAATGGGCCATCCAAAATTTTGTCCAGGTGCTGTGCAAATATTAAAATCTTCCCAGGCTTCATAACCCACATCACCAATGAATACCTCACCGATATCACCAATCATTGGATTAGTGGAACCGCTGCCAGGCTTAATGGACATTCGAAATGGATTACGTAAACCCAATGCCCAGACTCTCGACTTTGGTGCGCGAGGCTGAGCCGGATCATAAAAAGGATTACTCGGAATGCCATCGCCTGTAGCAGGATCAATGCGGAGTAATTTGCCACTATGTGAGTTCAGGAGCTGAGCCCGAAATGTACCTACATTTTCGGCCGGCCTGATGATATTATCCGCCAGGGCCTGCGCGTAAGCTGTAGCGGGCTCACTGCCATTATCTTCATCTTCAAAATGAGCTGCGTCTCCTGCTGTAACAAGTAAAGTACCGTCAGCAGCAAACACCAAAGATCCAAGTCCATGCGTCTCACCCAAAATCGGAATACCGGTTGATATTGTTTCACCGAGTATCACATTTCTCGAAGCAAGGTTAGCTACAAGGTTCGGACCCACCACCGAAGTTGTATAGCGTGTAATCCTGCCTATTGTGGCCACATGTCGTTGATCGAGGGGTATACTGTTATCGCTAAACAGAAAGCGTCGTTCCACCACATATAGTAAGTAGATATAACCATTGCTGGCAAAACTGGGATCAACTGCAAATCCCATCAGCCCATTATCATCGGCGTTTAATACTTCTGCAGTCAGATCAATTACCAGCGTAGATTGCAATTGGTAGGTTGCACCATTCTTTTTACAAACCTTGACCTTACCGGATTTCTCCCATACAAACAAATACTGTCCATCGGGTGAAAAGGTGGCACCCAGGGCCTGCACCCAGCCATCGCCTACGGTCGTAAGAGTGAAATTGGGGTTTGTAAAATTTTGAGCTGAAAGTTTTCCGCAGAGGAGAACCAAAACGAAGAAATAGAACGCCTTCATATACGCGTGTTTACGGGTTAAAAAATGTCCTGGCATCGCCGAGTACATATCAACTCCTGGAGCGTCGTTGCTGCGGCGGTGATTTAAACTGGAATTGTGTAATTCTTCGGCTTGTGGAGATTAAAGCGGTTTGTTCTGAGCACGGATATAGAATGAAGCGATACAAAATAATAATAATTCCGAAATCCGTATAATAATCCGCATTAGAATTAGATTAGTACGACGAAATTCATAGAAAATGTCCTGCAAAAACTCAATTTTCCTTTATATTAAAAGAGGAGGGGCTTTGGAAAATTCGATAATACTCAGAACTTTCCACCGCCCATCCCTGATTTTCTAGCCTATAAGGTCTAAAGCTATTTCGCTTTTACAAATTTTATCTGTTGTGTTCCGCTCCTGTCCTGCACTGTGAGCAGGTACATGCCGGAAGGCCAGCTAGGCGATGCCTGAAGGTAAACCAGGTTCTGCCCTTTGTTCACACTTTCCCTGACCGTCTTCAACACACGACCGGCAACGTCTTTTACTTCGATGGTGATCACGTCGTCCTGCGAAGAAAAATATTGAAGTGAGAATTTATCAACTACCGGGTTGGGTGCGATACGTAATACGTTTTTCTCGCCCTCTGTAACTGTTTTAATAATGATCGAATAAGTGATAACCTCTCCCAATTCCACCATCTTGAGACGGTAGAAGTTGACGCCCGGCATGAAACTATTATCAACATAGCTGTAATTGTTCGGACCGACGGAATTGCTGGCCGGCTGCATATTGATGGGGAAGAAATTACGGCCATCAGCACTCCGCTCCAGTATAAAATGCTCCATATCCGATTCCATCTCGGTGGTCCATTTCACGAGGTTGACTGTGCCGGACTGAGTTACACTGAATTTATGAAGATAGATCGGCAGGGTGCCCACACAATCGGGGAAGATCTGCGAGGAATCAATCGACGAAAGGCCTGCCGCATCTGTAACCTTTAATGTCACCAGCCAGCTGTAGTCATCACCATTACAACCCATCCTGGAAATCGGTGAAGGGGATTGTACTTCATTTTTGACCGCTTCAGGGTGTACATGTTCATTATGAACAAGCGTGGTTTGCCATTCATAAGTGAGTTGCGAACCGCTATGTTCATTATCATTGACCGTCGCTATTCGCATATAGGTTGTGTCGGGTCCCAGCTTATACTTGGAATTTTTCTCCGGGCTTACAATAAACACTTCAGGTGGCGTATTGCTGACAGATACGATAAACTCTTCTGTACTGCTTGCTCCTCCGTTATCGGTTACGGTAAGCGTAACTGTATATTTCTTGGGACCGGTATTGCTTGTAAACTGGTGATTCGGTGTGGGTGAATTGCTTGTATTGGATGGACTTCCGGGATCACCAAAATTCCAGGAATAGCTGACGATGTTTCCATCCTGGTCAGATGATTCGGTGCCGTCAAAATTTACCAGCAATGAATTATTGGGAGAGTAATAGTTATCAGCTTCTATCCTGGCAACAGGCGGGATATTACCACCGTAAGTTATTTTTCTTACCAAACTGTTGGCAATATCCACGCATATTATGGAGCCGTCAATCGGGTTCTCTACGAGGCAAACAACTGCACCCATACCAGTGCCGAGTACATCCACTTTTGATATGACATCTGTATAATCAATGGTAAGCCGGCGAATCCAGTTATCATTATAATCGGCCATGATAAGTGTATTCTTATATTCCGGTGGAAATGTATTTCCCGCCCCTGTATACCAAATACCGCCCGATGTACAATTGCCCCTGAAAGGAGTACCAATCGTTTCTGATGATGCCGTACCGATGGTTGGTGCGGTTGCATTTCCATTGGAATCGAATTTACCGACCCTGGCTGTATTTTGTCCATGTCTCCAGTCTATCATTGGCCGGGCATGTATAAACCTGTTATTTGTTCCTATCAGCTGGTTAGGATTACAGGGATTGAAAATTGATTTGTTTTTTGCTGCATTATCCTGGCGGATCAGGTCTTTGAATCTTAAATGGGTATTGCCGGAACAAGTACCGAAAGGATTGGGCTCGTCCAGGTTTTGAGTGTTCAGGTTGTTGTAACTGGTCATGATTTCATGACCCTCATAGATTGGCCAGCCGAAATTGGCGCCCGGCACTTTTGCCACATTCATTTCTTCCCATGTACCCCAACCCACATCACCAATAAATACCTCGCCGATATCGCCTGCGGAAGGATTAGTGGATCCGCTTCCGGGCTTTACAGTCATCCGGAATGGATTCCGCAACCCCAATGCCCAAACCCGGGACTTCGGAGATCGTGGAGCTGAAGCATCATAAAACGGGTTGCTGCTGAGCCCATCACCATTTTCAGGATTGATCCGCAGCAATTTTCCACTGTGTGAATTCAGCATTTGTGAACGGAACGCACCAACGTTTTCCGCAGGTCTTATAATTCCATCATTCAATGCCTGTGCAAAAAAGGTGATACCACCTGTAGCGTTATTATCGCTGCCACCATCTGTATGATTATAACAAGCACCGTCACCGTGAGTCACCAAAAGGGTACCATCAGCAGCGAATGCGAGTGTACCTACACCATGCGACTGGTGCAGGATAGGCAAGCCGGTCTGCGGTGTCTCGCCTATTAATATTGTTCTTGTCCCGAGGTCGGCTGTTATCACACCCGACTGGCTTGTCGTAGTCTGGTAGCGGGTCACCCGTCCAATCGTAGCTTCATTGATCTGATCTGGTGTGCTGCTATTATTCATTAAAAAGCGACGATCAACTACATATAAAAGATATATATAGCCATTCGCCTGGAAGTTCGGATCGAGGGCAAAACCAACCAGTCCAAAATCCCGGTCGTTTAACACTTCCGCTGAAAGATTAATTACTGGCGTGGTTTGTTTCTCATAGTTTGAACCATTCCTGTTGCAAACATAAACCCGCCCGTTTTTTTCCCACACAAATAACCTCAAACCGTCGGGTGTAAAAGTCGCACCCACAGGCGCGTTCCAGGTAGAACCGATTGTTGCATTAGTATATGCAAAGCCAGATGGCAATGTCTGGCTGAAAGCGGGAGCCATAAAAATTACCAATACCGAAAAAAACAGGAACTTCTTCATCTTTTAATTTTGTTTAATGAATTGGTTATTCCAGTTACGATATTGGAAATCACTAATATTTTATATCTGGGATATAAACGGATTCGTTGTGAATCGGCTATCAGGGAAGATTAAGGATAAAAAAGCTGTTCAGGAAGATTGGACAGAAATGAGAGGACAAGGTATAAAAAATGACTTAAATTACATAACTAAATTTCTTAATCCGATAAGTGCCGGCCAGGCCCCTCCTGGTTTACAGCCAGGGGTCAGCAGAAATGGGGAGGGCCTGATTATGAGTCAATTCGATTTATCCCTGATTTTTTCTCAAAAAGGTTGTAAATACTAAAACTTGTTATTAGGTTTGTTTGCGCGCCAGGAAACCTGAGGACCCCGACTTATCCCCGTTTTGCTTCCCCGTTTTCTGTTACCGTACCAATCCTTTAAAACGCCATATTAGCATCCAATTCCGTGGGCCATTGAACAATCAAACCCCCTGGAAATGAAACATATCTTACCCTGTATGGCGATCGTGCTGGCATTCACAGTGAATAAAGGCTTTGCGCAAAACAATGATGTCGCGTTTGTAAGCGATGCGTTTGAAAAAACAGCCGGGATACGACCTGCAAAACTGGCTTTTTTAAAGGCCACTACCAGTGACAATCGGGTATGGCTTAATTGGGCCATGGAAAACAATAAGGAAACAAACATGTTTGAAGTGGAACGTAGTACCGACGGAAAAACATTCAAGATGATTGGGCTTGTTTTTGGATCCGAGATCAGCGAACTGGCCGAGTACCGTTTCTTCGAAAAACTGAAAAAAGGGAAGACGTATTACCGTTTGAAGATCATTTATAAAAACAATAAGGCAGAATATTCGGATATTATCCTACCTTGATCCACCCGTGTTGAATATTTTAAACTAAAAAGCCGTCAATGTCTGGTAAAGTGAAAAAAAGTTTGCAGGAAGGATTTAACCGCCTCAAAAAAGCACTAAAAAAAGCATTGTCACCAGGCAATGAAAATGCGACACCACAGCTAGTGCTGCAACCTTATAAAAACAGGCAACGTTTCGGTAAATCCTGACAAATTGTACGAAGTTGGCTCTTCACTTCTCTCAAGTTTGATCATTGAACTTTTCATTCCACCTGGCTATTTCGGTCCCAGGTAGGATTGCAGGCTGTTTACATAATCTTCAAAAGCTTTTATGCCATGTTTTGTTATCCGGCAGATCGTCTGAGGATAATTGTCCTTGAACTGCTTGACCACATCGATATAACCGGCGTCCTTGAGCTTTTGAATCTGTACGCTCAGGTTACCTGCTGTTGCATTGGTATTTTCTTTCAGAAAGGTGAATTCGGCTTCTTTCACACTGATGAGAAGTGATACAACGGCCAACCTGAGTTGGGAATGTAATATAGGGTCAAGATCTTTAAACATTCATTTGTGTCTCCTTTTTATACAATCGGTATTCCTTCTCCATGATCAATCCCGGTATGAACCAGGCCATCACTGCCGACAGGGCTGTCAATAACAAGTCAACCCGGAATGTGGTGAAAAGTGTAATGATGCAACAGACCCAGCAAAACAGTCCTCCCCAAAGCATCGGTTTAAAACGACAGGCGGCGCCAGTGATAAAGGTGGGCATGCCATATAATAATAGGAAAAGCGGTGTGATATACTCCATAAGCTTAAAACCTGCTGCACCACCCAGCTCCCGGTAGGATACAGCCATGGGATGAAAATTCTGAAAGATAACATTCACGATAAAAATCAACAGGGCAATGGAAATACCGAAGGCCAGCCATATATAATCCATATACCGGTCGTCATATGATTTTATCTTTCTTTCCTTTTTCTCCCTGATCGTAATAAATATCTGCGGAATGATCGCCAACAAGGTTAGCCAGTAAATATCAAAGGGCAAGCTATACCTAAACTGTATCTCTGATAATTTTACCAGTGAACAGATCGCGATAACAGCCCCCCACATCATCGCACCTATTCCTGTATCGTGGTAGGAATCTTTAGCCTTATTGATCATTTGTGTGATCAGGGCCAGGCTTTCTTTTTCACTCAATGCTTTTTCCGTTTGGCTCATAGCATTTAATTTTAAAAATTAGTTGTTTGCTCCCGCTGTCGTAACAGGTAAGCCGGAATGATATAACTGACCAGTATTGCGGCCGCACCAAACAACATTTGAAAATCGTAGCTTACAAATGTGGAGACAATGGCCAACACCCAGGCCAGGATACCGCCATAGATCAGCGGCCGAAACCTCAGAAAACTGCCTGATACAAATGTGCCAAGACCATACAACATGATATAGAAAGGAAATACAGAGAAACCCCAGCCAAGTTTGGTCAGTATCAGGCCGAGTACAAAAAAACATGCGGCCATCCCTAACCAGAGATAGCCCATGTTTTCGTCAATATAAGTTTTCACTTTGGCTGATTTCGCTTCTTTCCTTCCCTGGTAATGAGTAAAAACAATACCTATAACCGCTACCAGCCAAACTAAGTAATGTCGTTCGTAATGGAGGATATGCTTCAACACAAATTGCCCGCTACAAGCAAAAAACGTAAGCCAGCCCCATACCAGGAAATATATGCTGTTATCAGACATATTCTGCCTGGTTTTACTGATCATAGATTGTATCAGTTGCAGACTTTGTTCAGGTGAAAAAGTTTCGTCCTTCATGATGTTTAGTTTTAGTTCATTGCCATTGAAAGGCAGACGCGATTATTTGATTTCTGACAAAAAGTACCGCGCCTGACTTTCGCCCCAGGTGGGATGAAGACCTGATTCCGGCTTGAAAGCTTCATATTTTTTAATCGCTTCTTCAAACAAAACTTTCGCCTGCGTTTTGGAACCGCCAAATTGTTCAGGCGTAAAATACTTGTCCTGTGCTTCCAGCAGTATAGGCCTTGGGTTTGCAGGGTTAAGGCTTTTGGCAGTCGCCAATGCCTCTTCGGCTGCAGGACCATAGGTCATATACCTGTTTTGCGGATCGCCGATCAGCCGCAGGGAAGCGATCATTTTTTTTACACAATAAATTTCAGAATTGTCCTTGCTAAGCGCTTCGGCTTTATTCAATAACTGCTCCGCTTTATCAGCCATCGGATCGGTTTTATCGGCCATACCCATCTGACCCATCCCAACCATATA
>JAEYVW010000073.1 GCA_023429365.1 Bacteroidota bacterium | reverse complement strand
GGGTCCCCATTGGTTTTGTAATAACTGGTTTTATTATAAGAAAGCGAACTGGATTTGAAAACACCATAGTCTACATCGGCAGTCAATTCTTTGCCGGTGCTGTCGAAACTATGTTTAAAGTTGAGATTGGCGAATATATTACGACCATGATCATTATTACCCGCGTTAGTTTCAAAAGTTGAAAGCGGCTGACCGTTTGCATCAATTACAGTGGCCAGGTTATCGCTGACTCTTTTAAAATGATTGAAGTTGCCATTTACAACGAAACCTATGATAGTCTTTTTAGTAGGAAAAAAATCTACGCCGAACCTCGCAGCATTTGATGTGATGGGAAAACGTCCATAGTTGTCTTTGATATCACGGCCTACAAAATTTCCGTTTTCATAAAAGTTGCGATCGAGGATCAGGTTATTGAGTCCCTTGCGGTAAGCATAGTTATAGTTACCAAAGATGTTTACCTTTTTATTACGATAGTTAAATATAGTGCCCGCGTTGGCTTTGGGGTAAACGCCCTGGCCATAACTGGCAGTGAAAGTACCATTGATGCCGAAGCGCTGGTCTTTTTTCATCCGGATATCGATGATACCCGAATTACCTGCCGCATCATATTTGGCAGAAGGGTTGGTGATGATCTCGATCCTTTCGATCGCATTGGCGGGAAGCCCGCGAAGATAATTGGCCAGATCAGCACCATTCATTGGTGATGGTTTTCCATCGATCATGATGATGACACCCTGCCGGCCTCGAAGACCGAACACATCATTTTGATCCACCGTCACACCTGGTGAGCGTTCCAGCACATCCATGGCCGAACTTCCTGCGCTTACAATACTATTCTCCACATTCACGACCAGCCGGTCGCTGAGTCTTTGAATAAAAGGTTTTTTACTGGTCACTGTTACACCGCTCAGTTGGGTAGCCTGTGAAGTGAGTACAAGCTTTCCTGCATTTTGTACAGGCTCTGCTTCCGTTATGTTTATTGCAGAAGAGTAAGTGGTGGCTGAGTTGACCATGCTGGCTCGCACCAGGTATGAACCTTTATTCAACCTGTCGAATTCCGTCATGCCTTTGGCATCTGTTATGGCTAGTTTTACCAGCGATGAATCCGACGCTTTTAATAACTCCACCGTCGCATTTTCTACCGGTGATTCTTTTTCATTGAAAATAGTAATGCGAATCACAGCACCGGGAACGGTTTGCGACAAGGCGAAAATGGGTGCTATAAAAAAAAGGAGTACCAATAATGATCTCATGCGTTGGGTTTAGAGATCAAATATTGGCATAAAACGAATTTCTTCGTAGTTATTTAGTATGGCCAGTAAAAACTAGCCTACAGGCGGTAGGTTTTGCCGTAGAGCTGTCTGTTTTTTACATTAAAATTTATTCTTAATTATGTCAACGGACACTGTCTCTCAACGCTTTAAACTCAGATCCCTTCTTCCAGGCAGGCCATTCATCACCGTAAGTAAGTCTGCGTCCCAGGCGAAATAACAACCGCAGGTCTGCAATAGCGCCATCCAGCTTCCAGGTACCGGCATCGAATTCATCAGACGGTCGGTGGTAGTTCTTTTTAACGTACTCATCATTCAACCTTTTGCCATAGTCTTTATCCTGTCCGATGACATCGGTACCACTATTAGTGAATATGGCGGGGATACCAACCTTAGCAAAATTGAAATGATCTGAGCGATAGTAAAATCCAGCTTCCGGGTGATTTTCATATGCGATAACGCGATTCTCTTTCGCAGCTTCTTCTTTTAAGTAGTCTTCCAGTTCCGACTGTCCTTCCCCAACTATGATAATATCTTTAGTTTGTCCGTACCAGTTCAGGCCATCCATGTTGATGTTCGCTACCGTTTTTGCGGCGGGATAGACCGGGTTTTGTGCATAGTACGCCGATCCCCATAATCCCTGCTCTTCGGCTGTGACCGACAGGAAGACGACGGTACGTTTTGGTTTCGCTTCAATACTATTGTATGCCCTGGCTAATTCGATCAGCCCGGCTGTTGCGCTGGCATTGTCTAATGCGCCATTATAGATGGAATCACCGGTTTCATCGGGTTTGCCAATGCCGAGGTGATCCCAATGTGCCGTATAAACGATGGTTTCCTCGGGACGTTCAGCGCCTGTGATCTTCCCGATCACATTCATTGACTTGCTATAATTGGTGGTTACCGTCATGCTGGTGGACAAGCTCACACCCAGGGGACGTCCCCTGAAACCACGTTTATCCGCAGTGGCTAATAGCGTCGTATCAAAACCCGCTACTGTTAGAATCTTACTGGCTGCAGGCGCGGATACCCAACCGATGATATCACATAAGGCTTCATTTTTGCCGCGGTTATCAAGCCTGAGGCGGGATGTATTCCAGTTATTTTGAGGAACAGTAAATGGATAGCTCGCGGCGGCTGTGTGATGTACGATCAGGCAGCCCCTGGCGCCCTGCCTGGCGGCTTCTTCAAATTTGTATGTCCATCTGCCGTAGTAGGTCATGGTAGTTCCTTTGAATAAAGTGCTATCGCCGGCATGAAAACCGGGATCATTCACCAACACCATTACCACTTTACCTTTCACATCAAGTCCTTCATAGTCGTTCCAGTTATGCTCAGGCGCTACTACGCCATAACCAGCAAAGACGATCTCTGTACGATCAAGTGAAACCGTGGGATCCGTTTTATCGGTCCAGATCACATATTCATCCAGGCCTCTTAATTCAAAATTCCCTCGCGGTGAAAATACCTGCATCCGCGGTGACGCATTGGTGGTGATACGAACCATCGGCACTTCCTGGAAATAACTTTCTCCATTGCCCGGCTCGAGACCTGCAAGTTTGAACTGCTGCTCCAGGTATGCTATTGTTTTAGCCTCTCCTTCTGAGAATGGTTTTCTCCCCTCAAACTCATCGGATGCAAGAACGGATATATGATGAGCAAGGCTATCAGCATTTAGTGCTGCGAAACCGTCCTGGTCACCCAGCACAACATCGCCGTTTTTACAAGAATATAAAAGTATAAGGCAAACAGCTGTGATGGTTGAAATATTGCGGGTCATAATGAAAGATTTAATGACTTAAAGGAATGCTCGCTGTGTTTGTTTCAAAGAAACAAAAAAAAGAAAGTTATCCATTTCGGGATAACTTTCTTTTATAAAAGGAAAATATTTTAGCCTTTGTTGGGCTCGAGCAGTTTGAAGAATTGATCAAGTTGAGGCAGGATCACGATCCTTGTTCTACGGTTGGAAGCGCGACCTTCTTTTGTTGAATTGTCAGCAATCGGGTTGTATTCACCGCGCCCGACCGGATCGGATAGCGCGACGATCGCAACGACGAGGCCAGCCGCAGGCAGGCTGCCGGCCCATAGTCGGGTAACGATGCCCCAATCGATGTGACCCCGGCGATTATGTACGGC
>JAEYVW010000005.1 GCA_023429365.1 Bacteroidota bacterium | reverse complement strand
GTTTTCCCATTACTGCCGGTGATCGCGATGATCCGGCTTTCACCTTTGAATCGATAGGCCAGTTCAATTTCACTGATGACCGGGATTCCTTTTTCCCTGATCTTCTTTACCATGGCATTTTTCTCAGGTATCCCCGGACTTTTCATCACTTCATCCGCAGATAATATCCTGGTTTCATCCTGCCGGCCTTCTTCAAATTCGATCCCCGCATCCTGCAATTCTTTACGATAATGATCCTTCAAAGAACTTTCGTCAGAGACAAACACGTCATATCCGTTTTGCCTGGCGAGCAGGGCTGCTCCTACACCGCTTTCTCCGCCACCCAATATGACAAATCGCTTGCTCATAGATATCCTATCCGCAATTCTGCTTCATGGCAGGAGTATCACGGATCAATTAGTTTTCATGGGGTCGGAAAAAGGGTTCTTCACAAGTATTAATTTCAATAACGTCCACAAAACATTTCTTCAGAGTACAGCTTCAAAGGGGTTCGGTAGCAGTGGGCGGTTTTTCAAAAAAATCCTTCCTAAAAAATTTTATCCTTGTTTACCTTAGTTTCAATGTTACAATGCTCAATACCACACATAATACTGTCACGATCCAGAACCTCGTCACGATCTTCGCTTCGTGATAGCCCAGTTTCTGATAATGGTGATGCAGCGGGCTCATCAGGAAAATCCGTTTTCCTACACCTGTTTTCTTCTTCGTATACTTGAAATAGGTGACCTGCAGTATCACACTTATATTCTCAACCAGGAACACACCACAGAATATCGGGATCAGCAATTCTTTATGCACAATAATGGCCAGCGCCGCGATGATACCACCCAGGGTAAGACTTCCCGTGTCACCCATGAACACCTGTGCGGGATATGAATTATACCATAGAAACCCGATACAGGCTCCGATCATGGCGGCAATGAAAATGGATAGCTCACCCAGCCCTGGGATGTACATGATATTGAGGTAATCCGCAAAGAAGAAGTTACCACTGGCATATGCGAAAATGCCCAACAATACACCGATCAGCGCAGAAGTTCCCGTGGCGAGTCCATCGAGCCCATCCGTAATATTGGAACCATTGGATACCGCCGTGATAATGAAAATGACAACCAGTATGTACAATACCCAGGAATACTGCCGAAGACTCTCGGGCAATAATTTGGTGTAATTGAACTCGTGATTTTTTACAAAGGGAATGGTCGTAACAGGTTCCTTTGTTTCCACAAAGTGCTTCTCCCTGTTGTTAACGATCTTTGTAATAATCGTTGTGTCACCCGCCTTGGGAGTGCCCTGGTATTCTCTCCATATTCTCACCTCGCTATTAAAATAAAGAACTGCTCCCACCGTAATCCCAAGTCCCACCTGACCCAAAATTTTAAACCAGCCCGCCAAACCGTCTTTGTCACCTTTCTTATATGCTGTTCCCTGTTGCTGTGCCAGCTTTTTCGCACGCAGTTTGAGATAGTCATCGATAAATCCGATCACACCCAGCCAGACTGTCGCCACCAGCATCAGGATAATGTAAACCGTATCGAGCCGGGCCAACAGAAGTGTTGGCACCACGATCGCCATGATGATGATGAGACCACCCATCGTGGGCGTACCCTTCTTGGTTTGCTCACCAGCCAGACCCAGGTCGCGAACCGACTCACCCACCTGCTTTTTTTGCAGTAACCGGATCAGTTTCTTTCCATAGATCAGCGTAATAAATAATGACAACAGTATCGCGAGCAATACACGGAAAGTGATAAATCGGTACAACTCACTTCCCGGGAAGTTCATGTCCTGTTTATCAAACCAATCAAATAAGTGATACAACATGCTGGTGTTGGTTTCGCTTTGCTGTTTACTACGTTAGTTCTATTTACTCTCTCACTTATCTATCCATCAGCTCAAACATCTCTCTCACTATTTCTTTATCGTCAAAATGATTTCTCACTCCTCTTATTTCCTGGTATTTTTCATGGCCCTTGCCCGCTACCAGGATGATGTCTTCAGGCTTGGCCAGGCTGATCGCTGTTTTGATCGCTTCCTTCCTGTCCACTATCGAGATATATTTCCTTTTCGCCGCAGCCGGCAGGCCTTCCTCCATATCCCTGATGATCTGCGCCGGATCTTCCGATCTCGGGTTATCACTGGTGAAAATTGCCTTATCACTATGTTCACAGGCAACCTCTGCCATGATCGGGCGCTTGGTACGATCGCGGTCTCCACCACAACCCACTACGGTGATCACCTGCTCAAAACCCTTCTTCAACTTTTTGATCGTGGCCAGTACATTTATTAAAGCATCAGGTGTATGCGCATAATCAACGATGGCGATCAAATTGTCCTTTGGCGAAACCAGGTAATCGAACCGTCCTTCTGCACCAGTGAGTATACTCAGACACCTCAGTAATTCCTGCTTATCTTCTCCCATACAAACACCAACTGCATAAGTCGCCAGCAGGTTGTAGGCATTGAACTCACCGATCAAACGGAAATGGACTTCCTGGTCATTTACTGTCATTACCAGCCCCGACAAAGTATTTTCAATGATCTTTCCTTTAAAATCCGCCAGTGTTTTCAAACTGTACAGGTATTTCGAAGCACCTGTATTCTGCAACATCACCAGCCCTCTCTTGTCATCGGCATTGCTGATGGCAAAAGCCGGCGAACTCAGCGAATCAAAAAACGATTTCTTTACACGGATGTATTCATCAAAGGTTTGATGATAGTCCAGGTGATCATGTGTGATATTGCTGAATACCCCCCCGGCAAACTTCAAACCTGTAACACGATGCTGGTGCAACGCATGTGAGCTCACTTCCATGAACACATGTGTACAGGTTGCATCCACCATTTGCTTCAGCAGCCGGTTTAAACTGACCGCATCGGGAGTTGTATGAGTAGCCGGTAAGACCGTATTGCCAATATGGTTCTCAACCGTACTTAACAACCCGCACTTATATCCCAATGATGTAAAGAGCTTAAATAACAAGGTGGCAATCGTCGTTTTCCCATTGGTACCTGTGACGCCAACCAGCTTCAGATGTTCCGATGGCTGATCGAAAAAATTATGCGCAATCCACCCAGCCGCAGCCGCACTGTTTTCCACCTGCACATACACCACGCCCTGTTTCAATTCGGCCGGCATCGCTTCACAAATCACGGCCTGTGCACCATTCTCAACAGCCTTGTCAATAAACTGGTGCCCGTCGGACTGGGCTCCTTTCACTGCCACAAACAAGGCCCCCGGTTTCACTCTTCTCGAATCGAGTTGTACATCCCGGATGTTTATTGCCGTACTACCTATGACGGACCTGATCGAAACTTTATATAAAGCATCCAGTAATAACACAGACTCGTATTTATGTCAGATTCAGTACAACGTCCATTCCTTTTTTCAGCACTGTGCCGGGATCAACCGACTGACCCGAAACTTTTCCTTTTCCTTTTATCGTCACTTTTACTCCAAGGTTTTCCAATAGGAATAAAGCGTCTTTCAAACCCATCCCTTTAACATCGGGCATCATGTTTTCCTGCACCGGCACTTCCTTCACGACTGACTGGTAGTTTACTGCGATCACATTGCCATATTGCGCTTTACTTGATGAATCGTTATATGCGATATTCAGCGATTGGTATACGTTCCTGATATCTGCGGTGGTGCCCGCATAAAAGAAGGCTGCGCTATCTTTTTTTGCGGCATAGAGATGTGGCGCTTTCTTATCTACATACATGGCATAGATCTTCGTCGCTACATCTTTAAACACAGGCCCGGCCAAAGTACCTCCATAGTGCAGAGCCGCATACGGTTTAGAGCGAATGACAACGATACAGGAATATTGCGGATCGTTGGCCGGGAAATAGCCTACGAACGAAGCCTGGTACACACCCGCGCTATATTTAATATTACCATCAGCCACATGCGCCGTCCCTGTTTTTCCACCAATGGTGAAGGGCATATCCTTAAATGCATATCGCCCGGTTCCTTCCGTCACCACAGCTTCCATGCTTTCTTTCGCGGCGCTGATCACATCTGGTCTTGCGATCGATTCGTCCATGACAGTTGGCTCGAACTGCTTAAGTACAATTCCATCCTGTTGTACGCTGTTAACCAGGTAGGGTTTCATCATCTTACCGTTGTTGGCCACGGCATTGTACAGTGTCAGCGTATGAAGGGGACTCACTTGTGCAGCATAGCCGAAACTCATAGTGATCATGTTCATCACCCCACCCCTGTTTTTGTCCAGTGGAGCAAAACGGGGTTTTGGAATATTTGAAAGATCTACTGGTGACGGAGTATCCATGTGATAGCGATGCAGGTAATCCTTGAATTCTTTTGGATTTTGTCCGAAGGCTTTAAAAGCTAATTTGCTCATGCCCACATTTGAACTGTGTGCGAAACATTCTTTTACCGTCAGGACAGGTTTGGGAGAACGCTCTGCATCATTCACGTTCCTGGGACCCACTACCATCCGGCCCGCGCTGCCCACTTCCACCAGGTCGGTCATCTTTGAACTTCCTTTTTCCAGCACCGCTAACAAGGTCACCAGTTTGATGGTAGAGCCGGGTTCGGTAACACGCAAGGCATAGTTATCATCTTCCCAGTAGGTACCATCGGGTCTGCGGCCCAGGTTGGCGATCGCTTTAATCTTTCCAGTTTTGGTTTCCATGACTATGCATGTACCGTATAAAGATTCCGTCGCCTCCATTTGTTTGAGCAAAGCGGTCTCGGTGATATCCTGGATATTTACATCGAGTGTGGTAAAGATGTCCTTACCATTTTCAGGTTCTATCTGAAAGCCTTCTACCGGGATTGCTCCACCCGAGGCATACCTTACCAGGCGTTGACCTTTTTGGCCAGTGAGTAGCGAGTCATAGGTTTTTTCAAGACCTACGTTTTGCTTTTTCACTTTACCATTGCTGGCAATATGTTCACGCGAAAGACCGATGGTGCGGTTTGCGAGTAGTCCGAATGGTGAAAGACGCCGGCTGTTCTCTTCTACGATCACACCACTTTTGTTGCGGCCCAGTCTTACCAGGGGAAACTGCCGGAAGTTTTTGTATTGCTCAAACGTCAATTTCTTTTTCAGCGAGTAGTAACGGCTTTTCTTTTTATAACCTGCCAGCAATTCCTTTTTATACTGAGCCGTTGTTTTGTCTCCAAAATAATGTGAGAGTGCTATAGCAAAAGAGTCGATGTTTTCGTGAAATACCTTCCCGTTTTTATCACGCAAACCATCAGCCTGGAAGTCGAGATAAATGTCGAACTCCGGAAGCGAGGTACTCAGCATCTGGCCGTCTTCGCTGTAGATAGTTCCCCGATCAGCATCCAGTTCTACGATGCGCTGGTGCATGCTATCGCTCATACTACGCCAGTGATCACCCTCGAAACGCTGAATATAGAAGGCCTTTCCCAAAATGAAGACGCACAGGATCGCCATGCCGATAAAGCACAGGTACACCCTCCACAATATGTCGCGCCTTACTTCCATTTTTCGTTTAACAGTTGTTTTTCTTCATTAAAACCCTCACCCATTGCCACCAAATTCCACAATCCAAATCCCCAATTCCTATTGAGCCCCCTCCGCCACCTTCCCCGCCAACACCACTGGCGATGCTATCAATTCCTTCAACCCCAGGGGCTCTACGGCTTTTACCAGTTCGCTTTGTTTGCTTCGAAACATCACTTCGGCCTTTACCGTTTTATATTCATGCTGCAGTTCTCTCACTTCCCGTGTTGTTCTGCTTATTTTTCTCGCTGTTTTATCAG
>JAEYVW010000492.1 GCA_023429365.1 Bacteroidota bacterium | reverse complement strand
AGCGAAGTATTCGCATCAGGTCCTGTTCTACGTAGCAGATTTTATCACGAAAACGGCTTTCGCTGTGCTCACCGTGCCCGCCGTGGTTTATAGTACTCCAGAGTTCCCCGGACAATAATGATTGGGTTTCACCAATTCCAAATTTTTTATAAAGCTATTCGCAGAGCTGAATTGTATTCTCATTCTTCGTGCTCATCTGAATCTTAATTACCTTGTTGGCGCTGTTGTAATAAAGGATAAGAATCCCATAGGCTGTTGAAAATGCATCCCATTTAGCTTCTTTTATTTTTGGATTCCCCAGCGTCTTAAACAGGCTGTTACGGCTGGCGCCTATCAGCGGGACGGTAAGCTTACCTTTGAACTTCGGCCCGATCTCAACATAGTCGCGTGCGGTATAAAAATAGAGATCCTTGTCCTTAAAATAAATACCACCTCCACAGCCTGCTGTTGCCGATTCCTCCTCGCTCGACGTAAAGCAGGGCAGTTTGGTTTTTATCTGCGTAATGTTATCAGTAATCTTGAGCCCGTTGATCTTTCCATCGAGTACATCTACCTGGAAAGTCGGGCAACTAGTTGTCCTTTTTAACTGGGCGTCGACAGCAATACAGCCCAGGCAAAAAAAGGCAATTAAAATAAAAGTTTTCATGCTTTAAAAATTGGTGTTTTTAAACGGATCACACCGGTTATGACTACAAATTCCTTGCTAAATTTTCCGTGGTTGAATTAAAACCACATTGTTTACAACCATATTCTGTTGCGAACGCATTTTTTACCACGAAATCTTTCCAATATTATATTTTTCATACTTTCAACGCATGTAAAAAATACGAAGAGCATGTACCGGAAGAGACCTGACCTTGATATCGTCAAAGACCTGCTTGAACTTGTCCTGGAAACAAACCCCTCGAACGAGTTTACCCGAAGTTTAATTTTCCAGTACGAGGAGCGGGGTGGACTGAGTAAAAAACAGCTGGAGGGTTTATATAAAAAGGCTTCTAAAATCTCAAATATACCTCCTGCAAAACTGGCTACACTGGAAGCAATGATCCTCAAAAGACCCAATCGTTATAAATCGACATTGCCCGAAAACGCTCCGCTGTATACGAAAGACACAAAAACCGGGGAATTGATCTCAGCCATACTGGAGAAGTATCCGCAACATAAGAGAGTTTTATTTTTCCGTGCGAAATACGATAACAATGAAACACTCACACCGGTTGAACTGGCGGAATTGGAGCGATTCCATAAACTTCTCAACAGGTAAAATGTCTTAATTTAGTCAACATAATCTTTAAAAACTTAAATATGAATAAAAAGCTGATCGCAGGCGCGGTATTTGTATGCTGCAGCGGTATGATTCATGGACAGGAAAAAGGTGATCCCGCCGCTACAGAAGTCTGGGAGCCCGAGCCAAAGGTCGTTACACCGGTTGTGAACAATAAACCCCCTTCCGACGCTATTGTGCTTTTTGATGGAAAAGATTTTTCAAAATGGGAAACAGAAAAAAGGGAAGCGCCAAAATGGGTCCTTGAAAAGGAAGGTGCTTTCACGGTTAAAAAAGGCGAGGGAAATATCCAGACAAAACAGGGCTTTGGAAGCTGCCAGCTGCATATCGAATGGCGCACCCCTTCAAAAGTTGAAGGTGAAAGCCAGGGACGTGGCAACAGCGGTATTTTCTTTATGGGACTTTACGAATTGCAGGTATTGGATTCGTATAAGAATCGCACTTATTCAAACGGCCAGGCAGGCAGCATTTACAAACAACATATACCCCTGGTAAATGCCAGTAAAGGCCCGGGCGAATGGCAGACTTATGATGTAATTTTCACGGCACCTAAATTCAATGCCGATGGATCCTTACAATCTCCCGCACGTTTTACTGTACTGCACAATGGCGTGCTGATTCAAAATAATGTGGAAGTAAAAGGAGAAACGGTGTATATCGGCCAACCCACGTACAAGGCACACGCAGACAAAGCTCCCTTCATTTTACAGGATCATGGCAATCCTGTAAGTTTTCGTAATATCTGGGTAAGGGAACTCTGATAATTATTCTTTTGATATCGAATTAATATATCCTGGTTTTCGGGCCGGGATATTTTAACATGTATGGCAAAACTGGCTCATCAACTTATTCAATTCTATAAAAACCTCGTCGCCCCCACCCTTCCCAAAGGATTTGGATTGCTGCATCCTCAACCCGAAAAAGAGGTGATGGATGTTGTTGAAAAATTCTTTCTTAAGTTTTACAATGATTCAAAACCCAGGAAGCTGTTGCTCGGCATTAATCCCGGCCGTTTCGGCGCCGGTATCACCGGTGTCAATTTCACAGCGCCCAGGCAATTGAAAAAATATTGTGGTATTGATCATCCCTGGAAAGACAGTTCGGAGCTTTCTGCCGAATTTATTTATGAAATGATCGAAGCATATGGTGGCGCAACTAAATTCTATGGTGACTATTTTATAGGAGCGATATCACCACTTGGTTATATAAAAGATGGCAAAAATGTCAACTATTATGATGACAAAGAACTCCTGGAAGCAGTAAGACCATTTATTATCGACACCTTACAGCAGCAATTAAGGA
The DNA here is from genome assembly GCA_023429365.1 of Bacteroidota bacterium. GTDB lineage: Bacteria > Bacteroidota > Bacteroidia > Chitinophagales > Chitinophagaceae > Terrimonas_B. The sequence continues at coordinate 3,905 of JAEYVW010000492.1, read as the reverse complement.
TGGGCTTCCAGCGAGATACCTGCTTTTGTATTGGTGGTGAAAAAAATTACAGGTTCCTTACCCAGCTAAATGATCAATTCGGTTTCTTTGAGAAGATCGTACCACTCGCCCATCCGCGTTTTATCATGCAATACAAAAGGAAAAGCAAGCAGGCCTACCTGGATGAATACCTGGCGGCGCTCCGAAAATAACCGCTTAGTTTTTTTCAGAATGATTTTTTAATTGTACCTTTTAGCGAAGTCATGTAGTAAAAATTTACTACCTCCGGCCAACTGTTTTTCTTCACTTCAAAAAAGGAGGTCATTTATGCTTGTACGACTCACCTTTGTCAATTTCCTGATCGGCCATGCGGAAGAAGGAAAAAAGATCTACCATGATGAACTGATGCCGCTTGTCAGGAAGCAAAAAGGAAACCTGGATTGCAGGCTACTGGAGCCACTCGACGAAACAGACGACTATATTTCGATGACGGTCTGGCAAACCAGGGAAGACTCGGATCGCTATCATTCGAGCAGCATTTACCGGGAGATGATTGAAAAGCTCCAGCCGATATATTCGATAAACCCGGTTTTAAAAGTGTATACAACGGAACCCTTAATGGAGCCGGCTTAGTCCTTTTTGCAGCGTTCCAGGAAATCCTTAATACCCGCTGCTATTTTATCGGCAACTTCCTGCTGGAATTTTTCATCCAGGATCAGCATCTCATCCGCTGGATTGCTGAGGAATAATATTTCGACTAAAGCATTAGGATATTCAGTGGGACTATTCAACATAAAATTGAAACTGCCAACCACTCCAAATTCATTTAAGCCGGTTTCAAGCATCCTGGCATAAATATCCTGGCTAAGTGGCCTGAACCCATGGTGACGATAATAGGTACTGGTACCAGACACATTCACCGGGTCGCCGGAAGAATTAAAATGCAAACTCACCAGCAGGTCGGGCAGACTATCGCGATACATAAGTATCCGCTCTTTGTTGTCGACAAATGTTTCGCTAACACGTGTCATCAGTGTCTTCGCACCCTGCAAGCGCAATGCCTGCCGGAGTTTTAGCGAAACGGCAAGGGCGAGCTCCTTTTCTGATGAACCGGCAGGACCGCGGGTACCGGCATTGCCACCACCATGTCCCGGATCTATCGCGATACGAAGATTGCGAAGCTCCAGGTTGGCAGGCTGACGCCTGATCCTGATCACAAGGCGGTTTCCTTCATAATAGATCATATGACCCCAATGCTGCCGATGCTTCAGGTCGATCGTGATACGCAACACTTCATCTTCTAACTGGTCGTACCTGACGTTTTTTATTTCCTTCGTATTACTTAGCTGTGACAGCCAGTTTGTGTTGTTGGTGGCGCCAAACACATCCACGACAACACGCGAGGGATCGGTCAGCTGCTCCGACTGGTATGGCAGTCTCGCACTCAGACCCACCTGCACATAATCGTACAGGGAATCGCCAAATACACGCCAGCTGGACGTAAGAGAAGCGGGTGTAAAACTCCCTTTTGGTAAAAAACTAACGACGTCATCAGGAATATAAGCTGTACGGTATTTCGAAAGACGGACTTTAAAGAGGTTTCCTACTTTCCCCAATACACGTAATGGTATCAATGAATCAATATAACCGATTTTTGAACCACCAAGCCTGTCACCACCAAGTCCATACAGCAGGTAAGCAAGTCTTCCCTTTGTGACCACCATATCTGAAGGCAGGTCAGACAACATCGAGATCTTATCATCTGTCAGGCGGGTAACGGTTTTACCTGAAGCAGTCAGCGTAACAGGTATCCTGGTTGCGGAAAAACGATCTGAATCATTAACAGTGAATTCAGCCTGGTAGATCCCCGGAATAGGATTGGCGGCGTCCGTAGGTAATTCGTGTAACTGGATATTTTCATTGGCGACAACTTTTGCACCAGGCAAGGCTTTTACACGTAGTTTGATTTGGTCGCCGGGAGAAACATACAGATTTCCCTCAGGCATCACCTGTATGCTGGCAATACTTACATCTTTTACAGTATCTGGTACTGGTATTGTATAGCGGTAGGTTAATTTCTTTGTGGCGTTGGTTTTCCCCGGTCCCCGGGCAACAAGTGTAAAAGTGTTGACACCTGGCTTGATGCTCAGCTGGTGGGCAAAAGCGCCGGTGGGATATACTTTAACCGGTTCGTCATTCACCGTTAACTCGCAGGATTTGCAGGTCGCTCCGGAAATAAACTGTCTGGCTGAACGTACCGCGTTGTTTTCATTGGATGGTATTGCCATTCGAAGAAAAGCCGGGCCATCTTTTTGTGCGTATGTATTGATCGAAAAAACTAAAAAAATAATTACTACTAATCTGTTCATCACCGCCGATTTTAAAACGCTAAAAATACAGGTTTCTACAGGTAAATTGGCGATGATGTTGTTAAACCCGCGATTATACTTTTTCTTCCCAGGGTGGGTTCAATAGATGACCATTCTTCTGCATCAAAATCCTCAATTTGGCCACCTGCTCTTCAAAGCTTTCCATCATCCAGGGTTTATAATTCATTGTTTTTGACAGTTGAGTCAGTCGTTTATATTCATCAAAATCTCCAAGTCCAAAATGCGCTTCTGCCTTATTGACTGTAATCCAAAACTTTTGTTCGTTGTAATAAGCCCGGTCTTTATCCATCATTTCACCGGTTCTTTGACCTTCAGCCCATCGTGTCTCCTTATTCTGTATGTCTTTCAACTCTTTTTCGCAGATATAGATCACGCGCCTGCGGGTATGACCGGCATATACCATATCAGCTATTTGTTCCTCCCGGGTAGTACAAAGCGATGAATTGGCCCGGCAATTCAGAGTATAAGCGAGGTTAATGCTGTTGTAGCGGTTATTGAGCAGGAAAAATCCACGTTGGAAGAACAGGATAGCATTACTCAGGTGGTGATCACCCTGCCCGAGCTCGTAAAACTTCTTTTCTATCGCCCCGGCGATCGTCACAGTCTCGGGGTCATTGGTGTGATTGAGATCGATATGGTCTAGTAATTTCAGGGCATCTCCCAGGGCAGTGACTGGATCGGGTTTCTGCGATTTGTAGGTGGCCAGGGCAAGCCGGTGAATAAGATAAGAGTCATTTTTGGCGAAATTGCTTTCTGAGCCAATAAGCAAGGCGGAGTCAAACAACTTGCGCGCCTTGGAAAATTCTTTTCTGTCTATAGCTGCTTCGCCCTGTTCGATCAGCAGGGCAAGTGTCTTATTCTCTTTTACCTTAGGGTTTCTCTTCAGTACATGCACCTCCCCTTCCTCAAGTTCCTCAGCCTCCTCCAGCATCCGAACTGTTCGATCTACCTGTTCTTCCAGGGTTGGTGGATTTAGTCCATCGAGGTAAGTATAGACGGGACTATCAGGTTCTCCGGAATTAAGTACTGCCTGCAAAGTTTCACCAAGCACTTTTCGGAAACGCTCTACTTCCTCATACTCGATACCTTCACCCAGGTGTGTGTAGCTGGTAATTTTGATATGGTTAAGATCAAAAGGATAGGCCAGCTTATCCTCTGAGATTACGATGGTGGTATGCGGCCGGAGTGCATGGCGAACGCCCAATTCATAAAAAGCGTTTACATTGGCCGTTGAAAGATCGGCGATGACCACGTCTGCTTTGAGCAGTTCCTTGTACATCGGTACATCGATCGAGCCCGAATGCCGGATCTCGTCAGCCCTTATACATTCGAGACCCTTATCTTCTACCACGGGCTTTATCAATAAGCGGTAGGATTTGTTGAGGTCAAGTTTGCGGCCTGTTGCGTAGTCTGTTTTGGTGCCGAAGCCCATTACAACAAAACAGCGGCGTCGTCCATTGGATGAGGTTTCATTGTCTCTCATAAGTAATTTTTTATAACCTATGATAGCTTGATGCTTATAAAGTTACCCTTTAT
>JAEYVW010000438.1 GCA_023429365.1 Bacteroidota bacterium | reverse complement strand
TGGGGTTCTTATGAGTGTGCAGGTTTGTATGGTGTGGCGATCGCCGCTGCAGGGATGATGGCAACAACTGCGATGCAGCTTGCTATCGACGCTTTTGGCCCGATTGCCGACAATGCAGGTGGTATTGCTGAAATGAGTGAACTTCCTTCAGATGTAAGGGAAAAAACAGACGTACTGGATGCTGTTGGCAACACTACTGCCGCAACCGGAAAAGGATTCGCGATCGCTTCTGCGGCACTCACCGCGCTGGCTTTATTTGCAGCATTCGTTGGTGTGGCCGGCATTACCGGTATTGATATTTATAAGGCAAATGTTCTCGCCTGTCTTTTTGTAGGCGCCATGATACCATTTATCTTCTCTTCTCTCGCTATTCGTGCGGTGGGCCAGGCGGCCATGGCTATGGTGGAAGAAGTTCGTCGCCAGTTTAAGTCGATACCCGGCATTATGGAAGGAACCGGTAAACCGGAATATGATAAATGCGTCGCTATCTCTACAGCAGCGTCGATTAAAAAAATGATGTTGCCTGGTGCAATTGCGATCATCTCCCCTCTTATTATCGGTTTCGCCCCCGGACTTGGTGCTGAGGCACTGGGTGGATTCCTGGCTGGCGCTACCGTAAGTGGTGTACTGATGGGAATGTTCCAGAACAATGCAGGTGGGGCCTGGGATAACGCCAAAAAGTCTTTCGAAAAAGGCGTTGAAATCAACGGAGAAATGTATTACAAAAAGTCTGAGCCGCACAAGGCTTCCGTGACAGGTGATACAGTGGGTGACCCTTTCAAGGATACATCCGGACCTTCAATGAACATCCTGATCAAGTTAATGTCTATCGTTTCCCTTGTTATCGCTCCCACCCTGGCACAGATGAGCGGCAGCGATGAAACGGCGGCAAATAACAAAGAAAAAGAACAGCCGGTGGAGACCGTAATAAAGGCCCAGCCAAAGGCAACCATGGCAAAAAATAATACGGTTCAATATAAATAGTATATTTAAGAGCTTAATCAGAACCATTATCACATAGTCCCGCTGTTTCTACAGGGGGGCTATTTTTTTTGTAACCTTTTCGGGCCACAAACGTATCATACACTGGAAGCTCCGCTGGACGGACCTGAGCAAATAGACGCTCTTCCCCAATGAGTTAATCAACGTTAAAAAAAACTAAATATCGTTAGAGGGTTTGGTCTATACGAAATTAGTCGTATATTCGACTCGCAAAACTTAACACCCATGTCAACCATCAGAAGTATAAGACCCACTGAAAGTGAATTGGAAATTCTGCAGATCCTTTGGACAAAAGGGCTTGCTACTGTAAGGGAAGTACACGAAAGTTTGGCAGCAACAAAGGATGTGGGTTATACCACTACGCTCAAGCTGATGCAGATCATGAATGAGAAAGGATTGGTGAAAAGAGATGATTCTATGCGTACCCATGTGTACCAGGCCGCCGTGAACAAGGAGAAAACACAAAAACATTTACTGGGAAAGATGATCGACAGCCTGTTTGGCGGATCCCCTACCCAACTTGTGATCCAGGCACTTGGCGAGCATAAAGCAAGCCCCGCTGAACTGGAAAGAATACAGGCGCTATTAGATGATCTGAAAAAACACTAACGCATGTTTGCGATCGGGCAATCAAATTTTCTGCAGGCATTGGGATGGGCTGTCTTGAACAGCCTGTGGCAGATGGCTTTATTGTGGGTGGTCTATCAGTTAATAATTTCGAGTTTTAAAAATACCAGCTCATCCAAAAAGAGCTTACTGGCAACCACTATGCTATTTACCGGGTTTACCTGGTTCCTTCTTACTTTACTTATCACCTTATCTGATGCAGCAACTGTGCAACAGAATTACCATGCATTTGTATCCGTAACCGGCAATGAAGCGGTCAATTCTGGATTACAAAAATTCCTGCCCTTCGCATCCCTGGTCTACCTTTTATTATTGATAGCACCCATCCTGAATTTTATCAGGAATTACCGCTATGTTCAGGTAATCCGCAGCCAGGGCCTGATGAAAGCAAATGTAGAGTGGCGAATCTTTGTGCAAAACATGGCAGCGCATATGGGGATTAAAAAACCTGTTCATGTCTGGCTTTCCGAACTGGTGAATTCACCTGTAACGATCGGTTATTTCAAACCCATCATCCTGCTTCCCGTGGCTGCCGTCAATCATCTTAGCCCGGAACAGGTGGAAGCGGTACTACTGCATGAATTATCACATATCCGGCGTTTTGATTTTCTGATCAACCTGATCGCAAAAGCGATACAATCACTGCTTTATTTCAACCCATTTGTAAAAGCATTTGCAAAGATTATAGAATCAGAAAGGGAAAAGAATTGCGATGAGCTCGTATTGCAGTTCCAGTATGAACCGCATGGCTATGCCAGCGCGCTGCTCACCCTGGAGAAAGCGGCCCATCCTGCACAAACCCTGGCAGTAGCGGCTTCCTCTGGATCCAAAAAAGACCTGCTATCAAGGATCGAATCGATACTGGGTATCCGTAAGCAACAAACATTTTCTTTTCAGCGGCTGGCTGGCATCGCCGCAGCACTTTTATGTTTTGTTGGTATTAACGCCTTACTATTATTGAGCAAACCTGGTGAATCTAACCTAAGACCGGGATTACTGACCGACCTGAGCGTTCCATTTCACCTGTTCTCACCAACTGGCGATCAAAAAATGGTGAGGGGAACTGAGAAGCCGGAAGCTGATGATGAAATATTGGTTGAAACAGAAATAAAAAGTATCACAAACAATCCTGGTGACACGAAGCCCGTAGCTGATATTCCCAAGGCTGACCTGGCAAACCAACCGGCGCAGCAGGGCGAACCGGCTGAATTCGGTTTACCAACACCTCCCGCCCCTCCTGCTCCAGCACCGGCATGGACTTATAATTATGTGACTGCATCCGAAAAAATAATTCCCGAACTCGAACCCGAAGAGGAAAAACAAGTTCAGGAAGCGCTGAAAGCTTCACAAAAGGTGATGGCGGAAGATCATTGGAAATTGATGGAGAAAAGTATTGCCGATGCGATGACTTCAATTGAAAAGGAAAAACTCAAGGCCGAGTACAACGCGCAAATGACGAAGATGGACTGGGAAAAACTCGAAGACCAGTTGAAACTGGCTTATGAAAAGATCAACTGGAACCAGGTCAATTCTCAATTGAACAGCGCCATGGCTGAAATAAAACTTGACAGCCTGCAGAAAGTTTATTCAGTGGCTGTTGCCGAACTCGCAAATCTTGAAAAAGAGCTTAAGGAAAACAAACAGGCTGGCATCCCCGATACAGATATCACTTTAAAAACACTCTCACAACAACGTCAGCAGGCACAAAAAGTGATCAACACGATCAAAGCTGCACGCAATCGTAAGATTGTACACCTGTAATTTGAATTATTGCTGGTCAGCGATCGGGGATCACCGTTTAAAGATTTTCCCGCAACGTTCCTATCTGGTTATTTAATACTGAAAGTAGATTTCCGTTGCCCCCCATCCAAATTGTGGATGGTATTGATTGACGAAGGATTTCACTTCTCTTCGATGGCGCAACAGATCATGTATTTCATCCCTCAATTTTCCCGTTCCTAACCCATGTACAACAATGAGCGAGGGCTGCATATGCGCCAGGGCAAGGTCATAATACTTTTCGAAGGTTTTTAACTGCAGACCCAAAATCTCGTAGTTGCTCATGGATGCCCAGTTATCGGTCAGTTTTTCAATATGGAGATCAATCACACTGCGCGGTGACTCCAGGTGCTGACGGGTTTCTTTAGCATTATATATTTTATAACCTCGTGCTGCCAGCTTGCCTAATTCCAGTTTATCCTCTACCAGTTTATCGGGATATTCATCGAATAGCTTATACCTGAAAGTAGCCAGGTTGTTTTGCTTCACTTCTTCGATCTTCGCGAATAGTTGCTTTGCTTTTAACTTGAGAGAAGCTTCATAATACTCCGCTTTCCCTTTTTCCGGCTGCAACAGGGAGAATTCAAATTCGAACGAGGGATTATCGTTCATGTCGGCGAAAGGTATATCGTGCAGGTAAAAATCCTCAAAGGGATTGATCCGGTTCTTTAGTTCGAAATCTGTTTCTCCAAAAAATATTTGCCGGTACTTAAACTGATAACCTTTTTCTGTATGATTGACAAGGTGCAGTTTTAATTCCTCTACTACCAGGTCACCGAACTCATCTGTGTCCATCACGGGCAGGAAAGTAAGCCATACGCCATCCACTACTTTTTCAACGGGAGTTGCTTTCTCTTTTTTTAAGTTGTCGACATATTTTTTTGACCGGTTGGCCGGAACAGGCTTTTTTTCAGTAAATCGTTTGAAATAGGGAAAATCAATTTGATCCATGTAAACAGGAAATCGCACGCCTTTTACCTCAACCATCGCCATTTTATCATTGATAAAATCCACGATCTGGCCCTCTTCTTCCGAATGTAAAATGATCACGGTATCACCTACCTGGTACTTCATACAGCAAAGATAACAAGTCGCCCTGGCGCCTAATTACAAATTCCCAATTCCTAATTCCCAAACTCTTCATTACTCCGACCCACGCGACAGCCTGCTGTTTCTATATCCATAAAGAAAATAGATCACCAGTCCCAATCCCATCCAGGCAAAAAACCACAACCAGCTAACCGCCGGAATTTCGATCATCAGGTACAGGCAAGATAATACACCCATAATAGGTATCAGGGAATAATTACGTAGCACCGTCAATACCGTAAGTATGGCTGCAACAATGATAAACACAAGGAACAAAATTTCCTGGTAGCCTTCATTAGCCAGGTTTGTGACGGCATCAATGACCCTGTTGCGGAACAGGAACACAAACACCAGGTAAAAAATCGGGATGAAGAATCTACCGTTGATATAAGGCAAACGGAATTTGCCTGCTTCTTTTGGCCGGGGTGGCAACAACAACACACCTCCCGAAACCAATACAAATGCAAACAAGGTTCCGATACTGGTCAGATCAGTTACCAGGTCACTCTGCAGCAAAAGTGCTCCCGCTCCAACAATGACACCGGTAAGTATGGTTGCAAAAGAAGGAGTCTGGTAACGCGGGTGAATTTTTTGAAAGATCTTTGGTAAAAGACCGTCCCGGCTCATGCTCATCCAGATCCTTGGCTGCCCAAGCTGAAACACCAGCAACACCGATGTAGTAGCGACCACAGCACTTACAGAAACGATCTTTTCAATCCAGGGAGCGCGTTGCTCAAATACAAAAGCCAACGGATCATTCACATCCCTGAATGCTGTTGATCTTTCCATGCCCGTCAGCACCAGGGCAATCAGAATATACAGCACAGTACAGATCACCAGAGAATAGATCATGCCACGCGGCATATCACGCTGCGGGTTTTTACATTCTTCAGCAGTTGTGGAAATGGCATCAAAGCCGATATAGGCATAAAAGACCGCCGATACCCCTTTTAGCACACCTTCAAACCGGTTGGGCATAAACGGCTGCCAGTTATTAGTATCAACATAAAAAGCTCCTGCAATGATTACAAATATGATGACGGCAACTTTAAATATCACCATGAAATTTGCAGACTGCTTACTCTCCTGTATACCGATATAGGCCAGCCAGGTGATCAGTCCTACTACGATGAAAGCAGGTAAATTAAAAAAGACGGGACTGCCGCCTATCGTTGGTGCGCTGTTGTACGCCTCAATGGCAAATTGATAGTCGGCCAGCAGTTTCGGATCCGTGACGGTACCCGCTGCCATTTCCTTTGTGGCCGTCGAAAACGCGTTATACGCGGTCTG
>JAEYVW010000455.1 GCA_023429365.1 Bacteroidota bacterium | reverse complement strand
ATGTAAGGGCACTACGTTGGCGCCTGTTGATGGAACCCCTGGGTTATAAACCCGATAAGGTCAATACCTTTTTTGCGGTTATGATCGGTTACCTCGCCAACCAGGCATTTCCCAGGCTGGGTGAAGTATTAAAATGTACCCTCCTGGCGCGATATGAAAAAATACCCGCGGATAAACTGGTCGGCACCATTATACTCGAAAGACTGATCGACGCCATATGCCTCTTACTCGTTTTTGCAATCACCCTGCTTATCCAGCCTGGCTTGTATACCCAGATCATGGCCACCATCTTTAATAAATCCGGTGAAGATGAAACACCGGCCATTCCGGGCTATGTTTTTATGCTCATTATTGTCGGCATCATCTCTGTCATCATCGGACTGTGGATGCTTATCCGAAGAAAAAATTTTAATGACCTGGTCACAGTATGGAAAAAGATCGGGAGTCGTGTGTGGCAGGGACTCAGCACCATCCGGCATTTGAAAAAAAGAAAAAACTTCCTGGTCCTCACATTACTGATTTGGGCTCTTTACCTGTCTGGTGGTTATATCGGATTCCACGCACTGCACGAGACCGAACAATATGGCATCAGGGAAGCCTTCACTATTCTTTCAGCCGGCAGTATCGGCATGATCGTCACACCTGGTGGCATCGGCGCTTATGCTTATTTGATCGAAGCCACCATGCAGATGTATGGCTTACAACAAAGCATTGCCATCGCCTTTGGCTGGTTACTTTGGCTGGCACAAACTGTCGTGATCCTTGTAGGCGGACTTATTAGTTTTGGGTTACTCCCTGTTTATAATAAACGTATCCGGTCGAGAGTCAGCAATAGTCGGGAGTCAGTAGTCGAAAGTCGGTAGTCAGCCACTCACGACTCAAGCCTCACGACTCACGACTCACCACTCACCACTATCTTTACATTCATCAACTATCACAGATGCACCCATCCAGACCAAAGATCAATGCGCGAGACATAAGCTGGCTTTCTTTCAATGCCCGGGTTTTGCAGGAAGCTGCGGATCATACTGTACCCTTGCGGGAGCGGATCAGGTTCCTTGGTATTTTCTCAAATAATATGGATGAATTTTTCCGGGTACGTGTCGCTACCCTCAAAAGAATGCTGCTGGCCAGTGGCAAAGTCAACATGCACCTGGAAACAAACCCGCAGCAGATTCTTGACGACATTCAAATCATGGTGCTCAACCAGCAAAGCGAATTTGCCCGTATATGGGAAGATGTGCAACGCCAGATGAAGCATCAGAAGATTTTTCTCGTTACTGAAAATGAACTGAGCCCTGAACAACAGGAATTCGTTCGTGAGTATTACGATGAGGAAGTAAGCCCCAATGTGATCCCGTTGATGATCGAGAATATCCCGCAATTCCCTCATCTGCGCGACAAATCTATTTATCTGGGCGTGATCATGTGGAGGAAGGACAATACCCTTAAAAAGAAATATGCCCTGATTGAAATTCCCAGCCAGGTAATTGGCCGGTTTGTCCTGCTCCCTTCCAAAGCGGGAGAGTTCCGCATCATCCTGCTGGAAGATGTGATCCGTTTTAACCTGCCGGAAATATTCTCATACTTCGGTTACGACCAGTACCGCGCACATGTTTTTAAGGTGACACGCGATGCTGAACTCGATATCGACAATGATATTTCCACCAATATGATGGAAAAGATTGAGAAGGGATTAAAGAATCGCAGAAAAGGCAAACCGGTTCGATTTGTATTCGACCGCGAAATGGATCCCGGCCTGCTGGAATACCTGACACGACGGCTCAACCTCAGCAGAAAGGATAACCTGTTACCAGGCGGTCGCATTCACAACTTCCGCAACTTTATGGACTTTCCCGACCAGGTATTTAAGGTGAAGAAACCGCGGAAGCAACCATTCTATCATCCCTTGTTGATGGAACAAAGAGTATCAGATGTGGTCCTGCAAAGAGATGTGATGCTACATCTCCCCTACCATTCCTTCGCCCCGCTCATTGACATTATCCGGGAAGCTGCCATTGACCCCGACGTGACCAGCATCAAGATCACCTGTTACCGGCTCGCGTCAATGTCGAGGATCATCAACGCGCTGATCAATGCCGTGCGAAATGGTAAAGATGTGCTCGTGATGCTGGAACTACGTGCGCGGTTTGATGAAGAGGCCAACCTTGAATGGAAAAATCGTTTGGAAGAAGAAGGAGCCCGGGTATTGATCGGCATGCCCAATATGAAAGTGCATGGTAAGATCTGTATGATCAGGAAAAAAGTAAAAGAGAAGTACGTCATGTACGGGTTTGTAAGTACTGGAAACCTCAACGAAAAAACTGCAAAATTATACGGCGATCATTGCCTGCTAACGGCGAATCCAAAAATAATGAATGATATAAGCCGTATTTTCAATTTCCTCGAACATCCCAAATCTGATATCAATCTATTAAAAAATTGTACCACCATTATTCCGAGTCCGCATATACTCAGGAAAGAAATGTACAAGCTAATTGACGCAGAGATCAGGCAGGCGAAGAAGAATAAGCCCAGCGGAATTTTATTAAAAATGAATTCACTTTCCGATGAAGGAATGATTGAGAAGTTATATGAGGCTGCGCGGGAAGGTGTTCCACTCAAACTCATAGTGCGCGGTATATTTTGCATGCTCACGGAAAATAAAAAATTCAAACGACCCATAAAGGCAATCAGCATCGTCGACGAATATCTCGAACACGCACGGGTGTGGGTATTTCACAACAGGGGTAAAGAAAAAGTTTATATATCTTCGGCAGATTGGATGTTGCGCAATATCGAGCACCGGGTCGAAGTGACCTGCCCTGTTTTGAACGAAGAAATAAAAAGGGAACTCAAGGATATCCTCAACATACAATTGCAGGATAATGTAAAAGCCAGATTGCTCGACAACGAAATGAGTAATGAATATGTCAGATCAACCCGCAAAAAGATCCGTTCACAAGTGGAAACATACGATTATCTCTATAAAAAAACCCTGACCGACCTTGAGACTGGCAGCCATTGATATCGGAAGTAATGCAGCTCGTTTGCTGATCAGTGATGTAATTCCTGGTGGCCGTCCCTCGTCGCCAGAGTTTATTAAAGTCGCGTTAGTAAGGGTACCACTCCGCCTTGGTTTTGATGTTTTCGAAAAAGGTGAAATAACACCACAGCGCGCTGCCAATCTCATCAAGACAATACAATCCTATAAATTGCTGATGGAAGTCTACAATGTGCGGCATCTGAAAGCCTGCGCCACTTCAGCCATGCGCGATGCAGGCAATGGCCAGGAGATCATCAAAAAAATAAAACTGGAAACGGGCATCCAGATCAATATTATCAGCGGACAGGAAGAAGCCTCGCTGATCAATGAAAACCATTTTGCCGATGGACTGACCCGCGATGAATCCTATCTGTATATCGATGTGGGTGGTGGTAGCACGGAGCTCACTTTTTTTAGTGATGGTAAACTAATTTTCAAAGAATCTTTTGACATTGGCACTATCAGGATTTTGAAAAACCAGGTGGCGGAAGCTACATGGGACAAAATGAAAGAATACATCAAAACAAAAACCAAAGGTTTTCACCACGTATCCGCTATCGGCACTGGTGGAAACATCAACAAGATCTTTTCGATTTCAAAAAGAAAAGAAGGCAAGCCACTTCCGCTCGACCTCCTGCGTGATTATTACAAAGAATTCAGTACACTCACCATCGAACAGCGCATGAGTCTCTACAAATTCCGGGAAGACCGCGCAGACGTGATCGTGCCGGCGTTGCTGATCTATATCAACGTGATGCGCTGGGCCGATGCGGATGAGATCTTTGTGCCAAAGATCGGTCTGGCCGATGGTCTTATTCATACCCTGTATGAGGAAGTAAATAAAGAAACGCATCGCATGGAGAATTGATCCGTTTGCCCAATGCAGGAATGATCATTACCAAACCCGGTAATTAATAATTTTCATGATCGGTAACTAAATTATTATGTCAGTCAACAAAGAAGTAAAAAGAATCACCACCAATACACTTCAAAAAATGAAGGACAATGGTGAAAAGGTCAGCATGCTCACGGCCTATGATTATTCTTTCGCGAGGATCATCGACAGTGCAGGCATTGACGTCATACTGGTTGGCGACTCGGCAAGTAATGTCATGGCCGGCCATGAAACAACACTGCCCATCACGCTCGACCAGATGATCTATCATGCTTCCTCTGTGATTCGCGCAGTGGAACGATGCCTGGTAGTAGTGGACCTTCCTTTTGGCTCTTACCAGTCCAATTCCGATATCGCGCTGGCTTCGGCCATTCGCATCATGAAAGAAACAGGTGCACATTGTATCAAACTGGAAGGAGGCGAAGAAGCCATCGACGCCATCAGGAAGATCGTGTCGGCCGGCATTCCCGTGATGGGACACCTGGGACTTACTCCCCAGTCGATATACAAATTCGGCACCTATGCCGTAAGAGCTAAAGAGGAAGAAGAAGCAAAAAAA
>JAEYVW010000428.1 GCA_023429365.1 Bacteroidota bacterium | reverse complement strand
ATATAAGATCAGCGAGCCCGACTACCTTGCCAATATTACCATATTTGACGCGACGGGGAGACCGGTCAAACAGCTTGTCAGGAATGGCCTGCTAGGCATAAATGGTTATTGGAACTGGGACGGGTTGGATGATAAAGGGCTGAAGTTGCCGGTTGGCTCCTATATCCTCTACACCGAGATATTTAACCTTGCGGGTAAAAAGAAAAGGTTTAAAAATACAATCGTACTTGCCCGGAAATTAAAGTAGTCAAGTAATGCTGCCGCCAATTCTATATCTACACCAGTTCAATTTCAAAATTTACCAGGTTTTTGAACAACTGGATCCTGGCATCGATATCATCTTTTGTAATTTCTTTTAGGCGGGTAGGGCCGAATTTTTCAACACAAAAACTGGCCATAGCGGAGCCCACAATAATACCTCGTTTCATATTGTCGAACGAAATATCACCTGTCTTTGCAAGATGTCCCATAAATCCACCGGCAAATGTATCACCAGCCCCGGTGGGATCAAATACATCTTCCAGCGGCAAAGCCGGCGCAAAAAACACTTCAGTATCGTGAAACAGCAAAGCACCATGCTCACCTTTCTTAACTATAAGATATTTCGGCCCCATTTGCATGATGGATTTCGCAGCCTTTACCAGCCAAAACTGCCCGGTTAATTGTCGCGCCTCCGCATCATTAATGATCAGCATGTCGACATACTTCAACACAATATTCAATTCCGACAGGACGGATTCCATCCAGAAATTCATAGTATCCATGGCGATCAGCCGGGGACGCTTTCTCATTTCCTGGATCACATTCAACTGTATCCTGGGAGCTAGATTGCCCAGCATCAGGAACTCGGCATCCTGGTAACTGTCGGGAATATGGGGATCAAAATCCGCCAGCACATTCAGATCAGTGATCAATGTATCACGGCTGTTCATATCCTCATGATACCGGCCCTTCCAAAAGAAAGACTTTTTACCGGGCACCACTTCCACTCCGTCCAGGTGTACGCCTCTTTTTCGCAGTTCCTCCATTTCTTCTGCAGGAAAATCCGAACCTATAATCGATATCTGTTGAATGGGTTTTACAAAATAAGACGCAGCATAAGCTACGTAAACGGCTGAGCCACCTATGATCCGTTCTGTTTTGCCAAACGGTGTTTCAATAGCATCAAAGGCCATGGTACCTACCGAGATCAGAGACATGAAAGTTTGTTTTTGTTGGAATACTGTTGTTACCGCGGGCAATATTACGCCAATTAAGCCAATCCTTAATTCCGGCATTCTGAATTAATGGCAACTACTTATCTTTGGGTATGGCCAAAATACAGCGTCGCAAGGCATCCAAAAAGGAGCTAATCCTGGAAAAAGCAGCTACCATGTTCCGGCAAAAAGGTTTTGCCGCCACCTCAATGCGTGACCTGGCCGAAACAGTGGGCATTGAAGCTGCGAGCTTATACAATCATATCCGTTCAAAGAATGAGATCCTGGAAGCCATTTGCTTTGATGTGGCCAACCGCTTCAATAATAATATGGCCTTGATCGAGTCGGGCAACCAGAGTTCCATCGCCAAGATCGAAACCCTGCTGCGGTTTCATATCCGGCAAATGGTTGAGAAATACGAAGAAGTATATGTAAGTGACCGGGAGTGGAAACATCTCGAAGAACCTTACCTTTCCAATTTTCAAAACCAGCGAAGTAATTACCGCAAAAAATTCGCTGCCATCATAGAAAGCGGCATACAAAAAAACGAGATCCGTAAGATCGATGCACCCACTGCGGTTCTTATCATGCTCCACGCGGTGAGTGGTATTGAATCATGGCATCGCTCGAAATCGAGGATCAACGCCAGCGAACTCGAAGACAATATGGTGATGATCATGATAGACGGCTTAAGAAAACAGGGTTGATCCATGTCACTTCACTTTCACCCGCTCCGAATAAAGGCAATCCGAAAAGAAACTGCCGAATGTGTGTCTGTAGTTTTTGATGTTCCGGCGGACCTGGTGGACCGATTCAGGTTTCGGCAGGGCCAAAGTCTCACCATGCGAACCCGGATCAATGACCAGGAAGTGAGGCGAACTTATTCAATTTGTAGCAGCCCCTTCGATAACGAACTTAGAGTAGCGATCAAAAAAGTCGATGGTGGCTTATTTTCTCCATTTGCCAATGAGCAATTAAAGGGAGGCGATATTCTGGAGGTTATGGAGCCGGTGGGAAAATTCTATACCGACCTCGATCCTAAACAAAAAAAGAATTACCTCGCTATCGCGGCCGGTAGCGGCATCACACCCGTCATTTCATTGATAAAAACAACACTGGCTACAGAACCTTTGAGTTGTTTTACGCTTATTTATGGCAATAGGAGTCGTGCTTCAATCATTTTTTTTGAGGAACTGGAAGCAATCAAAAACAAGTATCTCGAGCGGTTCAACCTGATCAATGTACTTAGTCGCGAAAGAACCGAGTCACTTATCAACTTTGGACGCATCGATATTGAAAAACTGCTTGAGTTATCAAAACTTGTTGATTTTAGCAGTATGGACGAAGTCTTTATTTGCGGTCCCGAAGAAATGATCTTTAGCACAAAAGAATTTCTAGAACAAAAAGGGATTGACAAGAAGAATATACATTTTGAACTGTTTACAACACCCGGCGTACCTAAAGGGAACATCGATGGAGAGTTGGGATCAAAGAGCTTGAAGACCAGCAGCCAGTCGGCTGAAGAGAGAAGTAAAGTAACCATCAAAGTAGATGGTCGATCCCTGGATTTTGAACTTGGTTTTGACGAGGAAGCAATATTAGATGCAGCCCTAAAACGTGGCGCTGATCTTCCTTACGCCTGTAAAGGAGGAGTATGTTGTACCTGCAAAGCCCGGCTTGTCGAAGGTGAAGTAGAGATGGATGTGCACTGGGGCCTTGAAGATGATGAGATTCAACAGGGCTATATTCTTACCTGCCAGTCGCATCCAAAGACTCCTGTTGTAGTTGTTGATTTTGATGTGAAATAATTATAGCTGGAGTCATTGGTTGAAAGCGTAGAAATTTTTCATTAATCACAGATCAGAATAAAAACGTTTTATTACGTTTTTTTCCCATGGTTTTGATAATGATCCCAACGACATTTACATTGTATTAGGGGTACCGAAAAATCCAGTGTCCGTGATGACAATTGTTGAAAGCCAAAGGAGTGACTTCATCACCAGCGAACTTCGCTGACAATGAAGTTGTATACCTCCCTTAAAAAAAGGTAGGTGAGTAGGTGGGGGAGGGAGGGCCCCGCGAGGGGAAGCAAATCTTGAGGTGACTCCCATTTAAAACATAGCGCCAGGATCAATTATTCTCCCTTTTTAATAACCCGCACCCCTACAATTTTTCAACCGACTTTTCTTCAAACTACCACACATACGTTCCCGCGCTATTCCCCGGCAATACCGTCGTTGTCCATTTATCCCTGAATTTGATATTAAACGTTATCGCTGACGCACCGTCGTTCAAAGCAATAAGCACTTTCTTTTTCTCCGGCGTCAAAAAAGCTACCGTATACAGACTCCCGTGATTTTCACTCGCCACACGCACCGATCCGGGAGGAACAAACTTTGATGCCTGGGCAATAATATAATAAGAAACATTCCTTGTAGTAGTCGTACCGATCGTTAACGCGCCTTTGCACTGCGTACAACCACCGGGTGTATGCGGGCCAAAACCTGGATCATTCGCCAGGTTCCACTCCAGCGCCACGCGACTCCAGTTCCGCATCGACCCAATGATTACATTTTTCAAATGCCATTTAAAATCACCTTCGAATCCACCTGTGGAAGAAGTCCATTGTTCAGTGAAGTATACATGCTTATCCGGGTGACTGGCATGTACGGTCGACAAAGCACTGATATCTCCGGCATATAAGTGAAAGGCTGAACCATCAACAAAAGCTTTGGCCGCCGGGTCATTGAGTATGGTTAATGGATAATCCGGCCGGTCGCAGTTGTGATCATAGACAATAATCTTTGTAGAAACACCAGCCGCCTGGAATGCCGGTCCTAAACTGTTTTTTATAAAATCCCTTTGTTGCTCCGCAGTCATCAACAGGCTTGGATTATTGCCGGGATGCAATGGCTCGTTTTGCGGTGTAATGGCATCTATGGTAATACCCTCATCTTTCATCTGTTGGATGTACTTCACAAAATATTGGGCATATACGTCATAATACTGGGGTAGCAGGCTCCCACCAATAGAACTACCATTATCCTTCATCCATACCGGCGGTGTCCAGGGACTACCTAATATTTTAATCGATGGGTTAATAGCAAGGATTTCCTTCAATAAAGGAATTAACCCACTACCACCGGCCCGCTCTGCATCTAGACTAAAATTGGAAAGTGTAGGATCTGTTTGGCCTGCAGGCATATCATTATAAGTATAAACTGAAGCGCTTAGGTCAGAGGCTCCGATACTGATACGCAGGTAACTTATTCCAATTGAAGTAGGGGAATTACCAAATAATTCCTGTAGCAGTGCGGCCTTTGTAGCAGCAGACAAACCATTAATTAGGGTAGCGCTCCCACTGGTTAATGTATATCCAAACCCATCAACAGTCTGAAAACGCTGTGTGGTATCTACCGTTATATATGGATATGTATTGGCAGTAGTTCCAAATCCCAACACTACAGATTGCTTTGCAAGGAGGACGGATTGATCGCCCTTTGACAGCCAGAAATCCACCTCATTCACGGCCGGTGGCGGCGGAGGAGGTGGAGGTGGCGTCTCTTCCTGCGCTTTTTCTTTAGAACATCCTCCACGAAGATTCAGAACAGCCACCATTACTATTATTAAAATTCTTAGTTGCATAGAGCGGTATTTTATTTTATCGACGATGAGAGAACAACCAGTTTAAATACTCAGGTTCGGCAAATGCAGGATCCCAGCTATTATGACTCGCGTCTGGATATACAGTAAATTTTACAGGTGCCTTCACTTCTTTCAGTGCTTTGACCATTTCCTCTGAATACTTTAGGGGTACCGTTAAATCCTGCGCTCCATGAAATACCCACCAGCTGGTAGATTTCAATTTCTCAGCTGTAGATGGAGCACCTCCACCACAAATTGGAATGGCAGCAGCAAACAAACCAGGAATACGTCGTACGATTTCGAATGTACCCATGCCACCCATCGACAACCCCATCACATAAACCTGTTTTTTTTCAACCGGAAACCTTTGGATCAACTGATGGAGTAACTCCTGAACCATTTTCATTGCAGACGTTGGCTCTAAACCGGCACTGAAAATAAATTGCCGCTTTCCAGCAGAGTCATTCTTGAAACTTACATTGCTCCAAAAACTATTCGAGGGGCATTGAGGGAAGACCACGATGGAAGGATGTTTTGTCCGCGCATCATCACTCAAAAACAACTTGGAGCCATGAATCAATTGCTTCTCATTATCGTTTCCCCGCTCTCCCGCACCATGCAGAAATAAAACAAGCGGGTATTTTTTTGACGCATCATAGTTGGCTGGCAATAACAATCGGTAAGGGAGGGTATCCTTGTCACTGATATGATAATGTCTTTCATATTGGCTAAGGTCCTGTGAGAAACCCGCACCATAAAATAACATAACCCCGATAATAATCATCCATCTTTTCATATTATACATATTTAGTAGGTATTTCTGTACAGGTTGTCAAAACGACGGCCGGCTGCTTTCTTTAGAGGAATCTGCAATCCTCCCGTTTTCTCGAGCCAGTTAAAAAGCTCAGTTCTCAACTGAATTCCTGTTTGCTGATAACTCGTGTCCCGAATAAGATTATTCATCTCATATGGATCAGCCTGCAGGTCATATAATTCATTGATGTCCCAAACTCCATTATAATAAATATACTTAAAGCGCTCGGTCCGGATCGCAAACGTTGTGGGTGTTTGCGGAAATGCTGCCTCCCAGTAGTATTCATAAAACACTTTGCTCCGTTGCCAGGCTGCGGTATCCCCCTTCAATACATTCAAAAAAGAATAGCCCTGCATATTCAAAGGCGTCTTTATTCCCGCAAGCTCCAGGAAAGTTGGCGCCAGGTCTACATTCATAATATTCTGGTTGATGACAGAATTGGGTTTTACCATGCCCGGCGCCCAAACCAATAAAGGAACCCGCATCGACTCCTCGTATGCATGTCTTTTGTCAATTAATCCATGTTCTCCAAATGAAAACCCGTTATCACCCATATAAACAACCATCGTGTTATCCTGCAAACCCTGCGCACTTACCCATTCAATTACTTTTTGGATACTTTCATCAACAGCCTGCAATGTTTCAAGATAACGACGATAAAACTCATCAAAAGGTATCTGGCCATGATACATGTAATCCACCCCGTGCCAGCTATAGCGCTGCTCACGCACCCACTTGGGTATGTCCCGGTAATTGACTTTCGTCTGCGGAGAAGTGACGACTCCAAAGGTTTTGCTGCTATCGGTAGCAGTCAGGTACATTGAAGGGGGGCAGATGATTGGAATATCGGCATACTTCCCTTCGTGTCTTTTTGCGGGATAAAATTCCGCATGTACACCTTTATGCGACAGGTACAAAAAGAATGGTTTGTTTTTATTCCGACCCTCCATCCATTGGATTGCCTGCTCTGTCAAAGCATCAGTGACATAGGTACCCGCCGGTTGTTTGACCCTTTTCCCATTTACATTGAACTCTGGATCATAGTATACACCCTGCCCCCGAAAGCTCACCCAATGATCAAAACCGGGTTGGGGCATATCGTCTGTATTGCCCATATGCCATTTACCAAGAAAAGCAGTCTGGTACCCGCTTTGCTGCATATATTTTGGAAAAAATACAAGGTCTTTTGGTAAGGGAGCTTCGTTGTCAACCACGGTATGTGTATGTGCATACTGCCCGGTTAATATCGATGCCCGGCTGGGTGAACAGAGCGCTGTTGATACAAAGGCATTCTTCATATGAGCGCCTTCTTTTGCCATTCTGTCCATCCCCGGTGTTTGCAGACCTTTGATCTTATTCATAAAACCCATCGCATCATACCGGTGATCATCAGCAAGAATAAAAATGATATTCATCGGTCTGGCCTTGCCTTTCTGTGAAAACAATACTGTATTCATCAAAAGACAACAGATCAATAAGAAATAAATTCTTTGCATTGCCATATTCTTTTAATCCCTGGTATCAATGTTACACAGCGCTAACAGCCTCACTTTACATTCCTGGTCCTCACTTCAACAGGAGCTAACCCAGGTAAACCTGATACTGGTTTATTCAGATAAAAATAACTGACCGCTGAATAGTCATCAACACGATAAAAGTTGACCCATCCATCCGGAAATGCCGGGTCGGTGATCAGCGGTGGCTCAGCCATGTCCAACAGTCTTACAAAACCCGCCGGTCCATCTATGGTAACGGGTTTTAGCTTTACGCCGCTTTCATACAAACGCTTTACATCATTTTTGCCCCAGCCTCCTATTTGCTGCAGGGTGACTTTTAAATCCCTGTTGAAATAAATCGCATCTGGAATATGCCAGCGATAGAAACAATATTGTCTCGTGGAATCACTGGCCACCGTACAACCCTGGTAAAGATTTGTAAAAGTTCCAAGACCCCAGGCGCTTCCGATATAATCCTCAGCACCGGTACCAGCTATCGTTGGATACGCTGAGTCGCCGTCGAGATACATCTTCACTTCACCTTCACCCCACCAACTTTTACTATACGAAGAGTCAGTATTTAACCCCACCGTCATCCCGAGAAACCTTCCCTTACCTGTGATCTTTGGCAGAACAAGAAAATCATCTCCTAAATTTCCGCCTGACTGGCGCGACCAGTAAGCATGAAAATAGAGTGCGTCAGGTGAGATTTTATGTAGAACAAAATCTATGTCATAGAATAATTTTACGTCTTCCTTTCCTTCGTTGATCAACAACACTTTTGCCGCAGTGCGAAAGGGCATGGGGATATAACAATTAAAAGAACGACCCTCTCCGCTTGTAAATAGTGCGGACTGAAATGCAACCTGTTTTCCAACATTGTATCCGAAAAAATCGCCCATTGGAACATCAACAGCTGGTTGGGCCGAATTGTCCCAAAAAAACTGGAAACGAAGACTCCTTAGTTTTACCGGATTTTGATCGATTGTCATCCAGATTCGCTGGATTGTACCCTGTTCTTTTATATCCAAAAGCAACTTGGTTGCACCAGGTTTCATCACTTCAAATGCATTACCCT
>JAEYVW010000421.1 GCA_023429365.1 Bacteroidota bacterium | reverse complement strand
GTTTGCTTTGCAAAAGGCATTGCGTGGTCATTACCATCTCTACCTCACTTGTTCCAATTCCAAAAGCAATATTCCCAAATGCGCCATGTGTAGAAGTATGACTATCGCCACAAACTATCGTCATACCGGGCTGGGTAATGCCGAGTTCGGGACCGATCACGTGAACGATGCCCTGGTAGGGGTGCCCCAATCCATATAACTCAATGCCATGTTCTTCGCAATTTTTTTTGAGGGCTTCAACCTGGCGTCTCGACAATTCTTCTTTAATCGGTAAATGCTGGTCGAGTGTAGGAACGTTGTGATCAGCGGTTGCGACCACCTGGTTGGGACGGAGAACTTTTATACCGCGTTTATTAAGCCCGGCAAAAGCCTGTGGGCTCGTTACTTCATGTATAAAATGTTTGTCGATATATAAAACAGAAGGCCCGCCTTCAATGGTCTTTACCACATGCGTGTCCCAAATTTTTTCAAACAGGGTGCGGCCCCCTTTAACGCCGCCGCCATCGGAAGCAGCTTCTGAATTGGTTTTATAATCTTGTGTTTCGCTCATTTTTTATAAGGTTACTGGGTCATATTCTTTTGCCATCTGGAGCAGGTCTTCATCGGCAACTTCTTTTTTTAGATCGGCTACTTTCAGGAATTCATTATACAATACATCAATATCATTACGGGTGTACTGGTAACCGAGTTTATGAAAACGATGTGCCAGCGCCGAACGGCCGCTACGTGCTGTGAGCACGATACGCGATCCACCAGCTCCAACTTCTTCTGGATTGATGATCTCGTAAGTCAAAGCGTCCTTCAGGAACCCGTCCTGGTGAATACCGGAAGAGTGAGAAAACGCGTTAGAGCCTACAATGGCTTTATTGGGTTGTACCGGCATACGCATCGTATCAGAGACGAGTTGGCTGATCGGGTTAAGCAATTGTGATTTCACCCCGGTATAATAACCTAAGCTGTGGTGTTGTTTTAAGATCATCACAACTTCCTCAAGTGATGTATTGCCGGCTCTTTCGCCCAGACCATTGATAGTACATTCGATCTGGCGGGCACCATTTAATACTCCCGAAATGGAGTTTGCCGTCGCGAGTCCCAGGTCGTTATGACAATGACAGCTGATAATCGCTTTGTCTATGTTTGGGACATTGTTGACCAGGTAGGCGATCTTTTCGCCATATTGATGTGGCAGGCAATAACCCGTGGTATCGGGGATATTTACAACCGTTGCACCAGCTTTTATCACCGCTTCAACAACCTTTGCCAGGTAATCATTGTCGGTACGTCCTGCGTCTTCAGCGTAAAATTCAACGTCGTCTACAAAATTCTTAGCCCATTTGACCGCTTGTATCGCGCGGGACAGGATCTCCTCACGGGTAGAATTAAATTTTGCTTTGATATGAAGATCGGAAGTGCCAATGCCGGTATGAATGCGTGGTCGTTTTGCGGGTTTGAGTGCCTCGGCTGCCACCTGGATATCTTTTTCCACGGCACGGGTCAGTCCGCAAACGGTCGCGTTTTTAATGACTTTCGAAATTTCGTTTACCGATTCAAAATCGCCGGGTGAGGATATAGGAAAACCTGATTCGATGATGTCGACACCAAGTTCTTCCAGCGCGAGTGCGAGCCGGATTTTTTCCTTGGTGTTCAGCTTACACCCGGGGACCTGCTCACCATCCCGCAGGGTGGTATCAAAGATGTGGATTTTGCCATCAGCCATATTAGTAAAATATTGTGTGTGATAAAATTGCAGGCAGCTTATTTTTGCATGACCCGGATCAAACTGGTTGTTACCAGGCTGGGTCTGAATGAAAAAACCAAGAAAAACCTGCTCCACTAAGGTAGACCTGAAGCCCCGGTGGAGAAAACCAAAATTGCCCCTGTTTTACAGGGTCAAAATAGGGGGAAATCCCCTGGAATGCTTGACAGTAAAGGATTTTAAATCAGCCGAATTACGATGCCCAACCGATCGACAGATGCCCTTTTTCAACTGGTAAAATCGCTGGAAAAGTCTGAAAAGCGGAATTTTAAGCTTTTTGTCAGGCGAAACTCGTCGAGCGAGAACCTGAAAACGATCCAACTCTTTGACGCACTGGATAAAATGTACGACTACGACGAGGCTGTTTTATTGAAAAAGAACAAGTCGATCAGCAAACAGCAATTGTCCAACCTAAAGGCTCAGCTGTACAGGCAGATACTGTCAAGCCTCCGTATCATAAAAGACGAGACCAATATCGATATCCGGCTTCATGAACAAATGGACCATGCCCGGATACTATATAATAAAGGTCTATACCTCCAAAGCCTGAGAGCGCTGGACAGGTTAAAGGACATGGCGCGAGACCATAACCAGCTAAGCTACCTGCAACAGGCCCTTTTCTTTGAAAAAAAGATCGAAGCACTTTATATCACCCGAAGCATGCAAAACCGGGCAGAGGAGTTGAGCCAGGAGTCAAACGAGGTGAATCATGCGTTAATGCTGATCAATAAGCTGTCGAATCTTTCCCTGCAATTGTATAGCTGGTATATCCAGCATGGCCATGCCCGCAACGAAAACGATATAAAGAGCATAAGGCTTTTCTTTGAAACAAGTCTGCCCCCGGAAGCCGCGCAGGCGAAAGGCTTTTATGAAAAACTATACCTCTACCAGAGTCATTGCTGGTATGCCTTTATCCGGATCGATTTTTTACAATACTACCGCTACTGCCAGCGATGGGTGGATCACTTCGAGAAGAACCCTGACATGATCGGCGTGGAAACCGCCAGCTATATCAAGGGGCTGCACAACCTGGCAAGTGCACATTTTGATCTGCTTAATCATGAAAAGCTGGACGATACCATTCGGAAATTCGAAAAATTTGCGAGAACCAAACTGGTAACCCAGAACGACAACAATCGAATCCTGGTCTACCAGTATTTATATACCGCACGTATAAATTTGTATTTCCTGCAGGGTACCTTTAACAAGGGCCTGGCAATGGTCCCTCACCTCGAAGAAATGCTCAAGCAATATGGGCTATACCTCGACACGCACCGGGTGCTGGTTTTTTATTATAAGATCGCCTGCCTGTATTTCGGGAGCGGCGATAATGAAAAGGCTATCGACTATCTTAACCGTATCATCAACCAGCGATCCGGGTTACGCAGCGACCTGCAATGTTATGCCCGGCTGCTGCACCTGATCGCGCATTATGAACTGGGAAATTTTGACCTGCTGGAATACCTGATCAAATCGGTGTATCGCTACATGTCGAAGATGGAAAGCCTGAGTAAAGTAGAAGAAGAAATGTTTGCTTTCCTGCGCAGATCATTTCATGTAGGTGCCCATGCGCTGAAGCCGGAATTTGAAAAACTCCTTCACAAGCTCAAAAAATATGAAAACAATCCACTGGAGCGTCGGGCATTTGCTTACCTCGACGTGATCTCCTGGCTGGAGAGTAAGATCAATAATGTGAATGTGCAGGATGTGATCAGGGAACGATATAAGAGGAGACGGGGAGGGGAAGGAAGTTAGGGAGTAGGAATTGGTAATTTGGACTTAGGAATTAGGGGTGTCCGGGTGTACATGGTTTACTATCTGAATAGAGATCAAAGCGATATTTTAATTAACCTAAATCTTTTTCTCCGGAATCGTTTTACGGCTCAATTCCACCCGGTAGTCATCGGGTACCAATTCCAAATCCCCTAAAAAATCCGGTTGGATAGGGGTAAACCCTCCGCCGGTTGTCCTTTTTATAAACGTTCTTGACCGCGAATAGATATATTTTAGCAGACCATAGGATCGGAAAAGTGCAACAAAGCAGAACCGCCATTGTCAGGTCATTGGCACCAAGAAGTGAGGCAGCCTTCGAACAGTTGTTTAAAACACATTTCAGAGGCTTGCATGCCTATGCCATCACCATACTTAAGGATGCTACCATGGGGGAGGAGATCGTGCAGAATGTATTTTATAAACTTTGGGAAAAAAGGGATCTCCTGGAAATCGAGACCTCACAAAAGGCTTATCTCTACAAAGCTGTTTACCACGACTGTCTCAATCATATTAAACATAAAAAAGTGAGATCGGCACATGCCATGCATGTCGTTCGCCAGTCGAACGGCGAGGTTGAAAACACGTCGGGCAAGGTATTGCAGAGTGAATTGAAAGAGCATATCCACGCTGCCATGAACGAGCTGCCAGAGCAGTGCCGCACCATATTCCAGATGAGCCGTTACGAGGGGTTAAAATACCAGGAGATCGCCGATGTGATGGGACTTTCAGTGAAGACAATAGAAAACCAGATGGGAAAGGCGCTTCGCCTGATGCGGCAGAAACTGGTGGAGTTTTTACCATTGATCATTTTATCACTATTCAACCTATAACACTGCATATTGGAAAACTTTACGCACGATACGATGGATGAGTTGCTGGTAAAATACCTGGCAGAGGAAGCAACGCCACCCGAGCAGGAGATGGTAGAGGATTGGATTGCCGCCAGCGTTGATAATCTTAGATATTTTCAACAGCTTCAACTGATCTGGGAGCAAAGCGGGCAACTTGCTGTTCATATGCCTGTGGATGAAGGCAAGGCCTGGCAACGATTTCAGCGGAGAATAAAAAAGAAGGATTCCGGAAGTGGTCCCCCTCGAAGTTTTGGCTGGTGGCGTATCGCAGCCAGCGTGTTGCTGGTGGCAGGTGCGGCCTGGTTTACCAGCACCCTTTTATTCAAAGGTACACGTGATCCAGAAATCCTGACATTCGCCTCGGTCAATGATGTGAAAAAAGATACACTACCCGACGGTTCTGTCGCAACGCTCAACAAAAATTCGGTTATTACCTACCCCGAGTTTTTCAAGGAAAAAACCAGGAAAGTAAAACT
>JAEYVW010000451.1 GCA_023429365.1 Bacteroidota bacterium | reverse complement strand
CTTTTTTGGCGATAAAAGATGCTTCCTTTAATAACTGCTCGGGTGTGTTCGCATAAAATCTTTTGTCGGTCCGCAGGCTGCTTATAAATTCCTGCAGGGTGCCTTTAAAATTCACCTGCTCCATTACTTCGTGCATCTCCTTTTTGATACGCGCCACTTCCTGCAATCCAAGCTGGTA
The DNA here is from genome assembly GCA_023429365.1 of Bacteroidota bacterium. Lineage (GTDB taxonomy): Bacteria > Bacteroidota > Bacteroidia > Chitinophagales > Chitinophagaceae > Terrimonas_B. The sequence goes on along the minus strand of JAEYVW010000451.1, from coordinate 2,426 downwards.
TATTTCTTCATAGCTAAGGTCAGTTGTGGTATAATGTGCCGCACGATCCTGGTAATAAGCAAGACCATCAGGAAAATGAGAAGCACCGATAGTTGTCCTGGTCTTAGGCAGGTACTCCTTATCAAAAAATGTTTTGATCTTCCTAAAACCTTCCACTGCGGAGTTCATGATGGCTGCTTTTCCATCTGCTGTCAACTGTTTCCAGTCCTCCTCGCCCAGGGCAGCTGGTTTTTTTGAAAAGGGTTTCCAAAACACACTTTGTTCTACATTATCAACAATATGCTGCTCATAAGTATTTTCATACCCATTGAGAATGGCACGCGGCTGGCTGATGCCCAGGCTAAGGCCTTTCCGCATGAGCGCGATATGCTCATCCACGAAACGCGGAATGTCTTTGAGTCGCTGAATATAGTTTGTAAAGTCTTTTTTTGAATTCAATATCTCATTGCCCAAACGTGGTAAACCTGTGTGAAAACCTTCATCAGCCAGTATCGGGTTGAGATGTGATTTGAATTTATAAGACGACACTTCATCTTTGACCCTATACTGCAACAACTCCAGGTTTACCAAATCTTCTGTTGACAGTTTTGTTTTATCCAGGGCATTGAGCCGGTCGTGTACACCTTTATAAAAATTATAGCGGCGAAGAAAATCTTCCTCCTTGTGTGACCCGAGCCAGAGGCCCCGGGTACTGTCGAGTCGTGATTCATTGCGATGGTAATCCCTGATCTCCTTCAATGCCTGGTCGATTGAAGGATGTATTTTTTTCTCCTGTCCAATGCTGGTGGCAGCAATGAAAAAAAATAATAGTAGCCAGTTAGTTTTGATCATAATTAGATTTTTTCTTTTGTCAGTTGATTATTGACCGTTCGCCAAATGTTTAAAGGGTTATTATTTTTCAGTTCATCGGGCAATGATGACTGGCTCCAGTTTTGAAAACACACAGGTCGTGCAAATCGCTTGATTCCGTCTGCCCCCACCGAGGTAAAACGAGCATCGGTTGTAGCCGGGAATGGCCCGCCATGATGCATTGACAGGCAAACCTCCACACCGGTCGGTACACTATTCAATATTAATCTCCCACAAATGTTTTTTATACTCTCGATCAGATCCTGGTTAGCCGTAAGATCGTTTTCTGTTGCCATTAATGTAGCCGTCAACTGACCTTCGAGATGTTGTGTTACCTCCAGCATTTCCGCAAGATCCCTGCACCTGATCACCAGCGAATAGGGTCCAAATACTTCCTGGTGAAGCACGGGATTATTTAGAAAAGCCTGGCCCGTTGCCGATGCGATGGTAGGTGCCGCTTCGTTCAATTGCGGGTCTTTTGCAGAAACGGCGATCGTCTCCACGCCTTCCTGCCCCAGCGCTGTACCGCGGCGTTCCACATAGTTTTTATAGATCCCGGGATGTAGCATTAATCCCGGCGAGGTTTCTTTTATGGCTTCACCGAGCTTAAAAATAAAGGCATGCAATTCCTCTCCTTCCAAACCGATGATCAAACCGGGATTGGTACAAAACTGCCCGACACCAAGAGTGACTGATCCGGCATACATCTTCGCGATCTCGCCGGCAGCCTCTTCGAGTTTGCCAGGCAGAACAAAAACCGGGTTCACGCTTCCCATTTCAGAAAAGACAGGTATTGGCCTTGCACGTTGGTTGGCCCAGTCAAATAATTGCTTACCGCCTAAATAGGAACCGGTGAAACCGACAGCCCTGGTATTGGGATGCTCAACCAGTGCCTTCGCAACACCAAAATCAACGCCGTGAAGATGGGTAAAAATTCCAGCCGGCATATTGGTTTCCTCTGCCGCCTGTAAAATGAGTTGTGCAACAAATTCGCTTGTCTGCGCGTGCGCGGGATGCGCTTTTACAATCACGGGACAGCCTGCTGCAAAGGCGCAGGCCGTATCACCCCCGGCAGTGGAATAGGCAAAGGGGAAATTGCTGGCGCCAAAGACGACTACCGGACCGAGAGGTACAAGCATTTTCCGAAGATCAGGTTTGGGTGGATTCCTGTCGGGAATGGCGGTGTCGATCCTTGCCTCCAGCCAGTCACCTGCCTCACAGGCGTCGGCATAGCTATTCAACTGAAAGACGGTTCTTGTTTTTTCATTTCTTAACCGTGCTTCGGGAAGGTTGGTCTCGGTCATGGCAGTCTGGATCAGGTCGTCGTTTGGCTGATCCAGTCTCCTGGCGATCGCACGCATGAAACCGGCTCTCTGTGATAAGGTCAGGGATCGATATTGGTGAAAAGCGATCCATGCCTGTTCCAAAGCCAGTTCTATTTCCTGTGTGGTAGCGTCTTTGAATGATATACTCATAATTTTTTAATCTTGTTTTGTCAGGTTTAAGTTTACAACAACCATACCCATCAGATATCCCTAAAAATAAGTATTCGTGGGAACTGAGAAAAATCCGGGGTG
>JAEYVW010000111.1 GCA_023429365.1 Bacteroidota bacterium | reverse complement strand
CTTTTAGCTTACTACTGTAATTTACAGCCATGATCAACAACACCCGGAGCTACACTATGTTACATCGGCCTTTATTGCTTGTGCTGGCTATAATGACAGGTTTGCTATCAACTTCGATGGCGCAGCGTATTGAAGACAATATCGAAACCTTTGCCAGCCAGTACAGCCCGGAACGTATCTACCTTCATTATGATAAATCTGCCTATTCCGCTGGTGAAACGATTTGGTTTAAGGTATACATGATGAACGAAGTAGCACCGGCAGATGATAGTAAAACACTTTACGTAGACTGGATCGACGAAAAAGGCCTGGTGCTTCAACATTCGGTTAGCCCGATTGTAGACGCTGTCACCAATGGACAATTCGATATCCCGCTCGACTATAAGGGAAAGATCCTTTATGTAAAAGCTTACACGAAGTGGATGCTAAACTTTGACTCGTCCTTTCTTTACTATAAAGCCATCCCCATGCTCACCAGGGATCTTGGTGCAGGCCTGAGCAAGCTCAAACCAATTCCTTCCCTCAGTTTTTTCCCCGAAGGAGGTGAGATGGTAGCTGGTGTTGTCAACAAAATCGCGTTTAAGGCTCACGACCAATGGGGCAAGCCAGTGAAGGTGAAGGGAACTGTGATAAACAGCCAGGGAAAAACCGAGGGCAAACTCGAGGCTATGCATGATGGCATGGGTTATTTTTTTCTTACGCCAAAAGCGGGAGTGAAATACACGGCGAAATGGAAGGATGAAAAAGGCGCAGAACATATTACTGACTTACCGGTCTTGAAACCTGATGGCGCAGCCCTGCAAGTGACTTTGTCCGGTACCAATCGCATTTTTAATGTCAATTGTTCTCCAGGTTTTGTTAGCCAGATGGATACCGTCCACCTGGTGGGCACTATTTTTCAGCACCTGGCTTTCAAGATCTCACGCCCTACCAATGTGCCGATCAAAGGAACGATACCCACTTCTGCCCTGCCGAGCGGCATACTTACGATCACCCTGTTTGACAAAAACTGGAACCCTCTGGCCGAGCGCATAACCCATATCAACAACAATGAATATGCTTTTCAGCCCGAGCTGGAAGTGCAACGCTGGGGTCTGAATAAAAGAGCAAGGAACGAACTGATCATAAAAGTTCCGGATAGTCTTCGCTCTAATCTGTCGATCTCCGTGACCGACGCAGCGATCGGTTCAGACAGCAGTAACAATATTATCTCGCATTTTTTGTTGAGCAGCGAACTAAGGGGCGAAGTGTACAACCCGTCTTACTATTTTTCGTCCCGGTCAGACTCTGTAAGCCATCACCTGGACCTGGTGATGTTGACACATGGCTGGCGTCGTTTCAACTGGGATAGTATCGTGAAAGGAAAATTTGATCCGCCACAATTTGCCAGAGATACTAACTATATAACCTTATCAGGAAAAGTAATAGGTGTATTGCCCGGCCAGATCGGTCGTGATGCATCCGTGATACTCATGGTAAAACAAAAAGACCAGGAAGGGCAGATGATCCTGGCACCGATACACAGTAATGGCAGTTTCAACGACCCATCTACCATCCTGTTTGACACAGCACAGGTGTACTATAGTTTTCAAAAAGCAAATGAACTAAAGGGCGCTACAGTCCAGTTCATGACCGACCGTCTCCCTGCTCCGCCGTTCAAACCATCTTCGATCATAAAACCACAGGGCTTATTTCCCGATACAACCGGAAGTTACCGACAATTTACTCTCGTTGATGAAGCCAATAGCATTGCCGAAATGGCAAGGGTCAAAACCCTGGAGAATGTCATCGTAAAAAGTAAAACAAAATCTCAAAAGGAACTGATAGACGAGAAATATGCATCGGGCATGTTTGCCGGTGGCGATGGTTACCAGTTCGACCTTACGAACGATCCATTTGCCACCAGTGCAATCAATATATTTACTTACCTGCAGGGGAAAGTCCCCGGCTTGCAGATAAACGCCAACGGCCCCAACCCTACCATGCAATGGCGTGGTGGATCGCCGCAGCTCTACCTCGATGAGATACCGGCCGACCCAAGTTTTGTGTCTTCCATCAATCCCAATGATGTAGCTTATATCAAAGTATTTCGTCCACCGTTCATGGGTGGTTTTAATGGTGCCAACGGAGCGATTGCCATTTATACCCGCAAGGGCGGTGATATGAAATCCGAGCCGGGCAAAGGATTGGCAAACAATAAAGTTTTTGGATATACTGCTATCCGCGAATTCTATGCGCCTAATTATGCAAGTTTTAGCCAGCGCAACGAGGACCGTGATCTTAGGACCACGCTTTACTGGAATCCTTCCGTCATCACCTCACCTAAAAACGGGGAAGTAATCGTCACATTTTACAATAATGATGTAAGTGAGGCCTTCCGGGTGATTATCGAAGGGATGACCAGCGATGGCAAACTCGCGCACGTAGAGCAAATCCTGGAATAAGCAATCCATCATTCCTAATTCCGGATTCCCCATGCCGAAACGTTATCTTTGCCCCGCTTAAGAGTAAACGCATGAGATCAAATTTCAATCCTGATAAACAACATACTTTAAAGACCGCGGTCACTATCTCAGGAACTGGCTTGCATACGGGTATCCTGGCTGACCTTACACTTAAACCTGCCAGCCCGGGTTTCGGCCTGCAATTCAAGAGGATCGACCTCCCCGAACAACCTGTTATCAAAGCCGATTGCGACCTGGTAACGGATACCAGCCGGGGGACTACCCTGGAAGCCAATGGCGCAAAAGTGAGCACCGTCGAACATGTACTGGCAGCCCTGGTTGGAATGGGTGTCGACAACTGCCTGATCGAGATCAATGGTCCTGAAATGCCCATTATGGATGGAAGCTCCAGTCCTTTTGTGGAGCTCATTGAAGAGGCCGGTGTTGCCGAACAGGATGCCGCCAAGGTTTGGTACAGCATTGATGAAAATATTTACCACCACGACGAAGAAAAAAGGGTGGAAATGGTGGTGATGCCTTCTATGGAATACCAGATCACTACCCTGATCGACTTCAACTCGCCTGTGCTGGGTACGCAGCATGCTGAATTGAAGAAGATGGAAGACTTTAATGAAAAGATCGCTCCCTGCCGTACGTTTTGTTTTTTACACGAACTGGAGATGCTGCTGGATCACAACCTGATCAAAGGCGGTGATGTCAACAACGCGATCGTAATCGTTGACAAGCCGGTGGATGATGTAGAGATGGAACGGTTGAAGAAAATATTCAAAAAGGATAAGATTGAGGTTAAGAGCGAGGGATACCTTAATAACCTGGAACTGCGTTTCCCCAATGAACAGGCCCGCCATAAATTACTGGACGTGATAGGTGATCTTGCCCTGATCGGTTATCCGATAAAAGGTCGTGTGATCGCCAACAGGCCTGGTCATAGTTCCAATGT
>JAEYVW010000072.1 GCA_023429365.1 Bacteroidota bacterium | reverse complement strand
TTATTTACCTTGTCGCTCCAACCCAGGTTAATTGCCCGGCTCAACCGGTCGACTCGCGATTTAACGTCGTAAGACCGAAGTAACGTTATAACCAAAACAGGACCCGGCTGAGGGGGCCCTGTGTTGGCCAAAGAGCGTGGTACAGTTTACTACTTTACCGGAACTGTATTGGCTGTTTCATCTACTTTTTTGCCGGGGTTCTCTTTAGGAGGCCTGATCTTTTTTACAGGTTTTTCCTTTATACCGTCACTTAATATTCTTGCGGCTTTTTTGATCCGCACAGCATATTTTTTTTCTCCCAGCAAATCCTTGAGCCAGGATAATGAATTCTCCAATTGTGTAGTGAGCTGGTTGTAAGTTGTCTTTTTTAATGAAACAGGTTTACTATTCTTCTTTTTGCTTTTGGCCATGGCTTACTTTTTAGTAGCCTAAAAATAATACAGGGGGATTGTTTGCAATGTTAAGTTTTCAGCGTGGTGGTTACTATCTTACAAAGAATGATTAGGATCAGGGTATAATGGTTGGGGTTATGGAAGTCTTTTTATCCATCATCTAGCCAGGTATGATTGGTGTCCCGACCATTTTGTCGGGGAATAAGCGGTTTAGTATCCTTTCTGTAACGCCAACAAAGGGCAGAGACAGTATTACGCCTAAACAATTGAACATCAAATGCCCATTTGCAACCTGCTGCTCAAGATGAGTTGTTCCCGAAGCTAGCATTACCAGTTGTACAAAAAACGGGAACAGGACCAGGGCTAGTAATATGGTGCTGACATTAAAAAGGAGGTGAAACAAACCGGTCTTCAGTGCCTGGCGGCTGCCTTTTACGGTAGCTAGTAAAGTGTCGGCGCAGGTTCCAGGTTCGGCGCCGAGCATCACGGCAATCGCCGCGCGGAAATAGATGAGGTGATGAAGTAGTTCGTAGTCGCCGGCTTCTAAAGCACTTTTTCCACGGCGTACTCGCCAACCTGCTCAAAAAGGTAAGCCAGGCTTTGCGGGATGCTTTGGCTGTAATCCATTTGAACGATGCGGCCCTCATTCATCCATTTGTCAAAATGATCTTTAAAATCGTCTCCTATGGAATTGAGCGTGGTAATGCCCAACTGTTGTAAAGCGGCTGCATTGCATTGCTGTTCATACTGGCTCCGGATAGGAATGCTCATTATTTTTTTCCCCAGATGAATTGCTTCAGCCGGCGTTTCAAAGCCCCCGCCGGTGATGATAGATGTGCAATGGATAAAACTTTGATTGAACATTTTTTTACTGACAGGCAGAAAGCGGATGTTACCTACCGTTTCGGGTTGCGAAACCTGGAAACAAAAAATTTCAAACCGGTTTTCTTTTAAGGGAAGAAATATTTGCTCCAGTTGCGGCCGGCAAAACGATGGCAGGTAAACAGTGATATAGTTTCCGTCAGTAGGCTCGGCATCCAGGATCTCATTTTTGATCACCGGCTGGAAAATAAAATCATCGTACGATTTAAAATGCAGCCCGATGTAGCGGCTGGCTTTTGCAAAATTTTTCAGGATCCATTCTCCTGCCGAACTTCTCAATAATGGCCGTGGGGAATGTGTGGATTGAAAACTGGCCTGGTGGCCGAAGCTGACCGAAGCGATCTTCTTTTTGGCACAGGAAGCTGCGGTGATATAATCGAAATCATTGATCACAAGATCATATTTCTCTACAGGCAAATGGTTGATCTCCTGCTTCAGTCGCAGTGGTTGAAATTCGCGGAACAGTTGCCAGAAATCAAGCCCTCCCTTGCAATTGTAATAAAGACTCAGGCCTTTACTCCTGTATTTGACCGGGGCATCCAGTGCCAGGTTACTATTGCTACCACTTAGAAAGATGTCTACTTCACCATATTGTTGCAGAAAAGGCAATAGTTCCATAGCCCGGCTTATATGACCATTGCCTGTGGCCTGTACTGCATAGAATATTTTCATAGCTGTTGGTTTTAGATAGTGGCTTGTTGTAAAGAGTGCAGGTAGATCGCAATCTCATTGGTCATTACTTCCGGTTGCGGCCGGTTGGATTGCCATTCGGCTTCCTTCATAGTAGCGGCATCATAAGTATAGATATGCCAGTCATCGCCGCGGTATTCAAGCGCGGTAAGGTGTTCTACCCAATCGCCGGAGTTGAGGTAAGTAACCGAACCCTGGTCAGTGCTGATCTTTCTTTTACGCGGCTGGTGAATATGCCCGCAGATCACGTTGTCATATTTTTTATCGATCGCCAGTTCGGCGATCATCATTTCAAAGGCGTCGATGTTGACCATTCTTTTATGGAATTGCTCCATCACCCTTTTGGAAAGCGAGAGTTTTTTCTTTCCCATTATTTTCATCAGGCGGTTCACCATGCCATTAAAAGCCAAAAGGGAAGCGTACCCGTTGCTTCCCAGTTTTGTCCAGAGTTTAGCCTGTCCTTTCGTGGTGTGATCAAACACGTCGCCATGAAAGATCCAGGTCATTTTGCCGTTGATCTCGATGACGGCTTTATCGACCAGTTGAAAATTTCCAATCTGCAGATCGGAGTAGCGCCGCAGCATTTCATCATGGTTGCCGGTAATATAAATTACGCGGGTGCCGCTTGAAAGCAGGGCAAGAATTTCCTGGATCACGGCCATGTGCACGGCGGGAAAGTAATGTTTGCTGAATTGCCAGCCATCAATGATATCACCATTGAGCACCAGCAACCGGGGAGTAATGCTTTTCAAATAGGTGACGAATTCCCTGGCGCGGCTGGCGTAAGTGCCGAGATGAACGTCTGATACTACTGCTACATCAACGGTACGTTTTTTCAATACGATGGGTTTTGCAAAGATTATAATCGTATATAAATTAATTATTACGGGAGTATTAAGAGATCATGAAGTTTAGGGCGTTCCCATTGCCCGGAACCGTTGACTAAGTAGCCAGTGATGTACTTCTATATAAAAAATATTCGCGGAAAAATGCGCAGCAGGTATTTCTTCCCTCTTAACATTAAGATGATTTCCGCTTAACAGCCAGTTCATGTACATTTTCTTTTTTTGCAAAACCTCCGTCAATGAAAAACATCCTGACCTGCATCATCCTCTTTACGGCGTTACCACTGCTTCAACCCGGGTTATCTCTTTCGGCTTCATTTTCTACCAGCTTACCGGGGCATACCAACTGGGAACCTGCCCGGAATCTTTTTATAATCACACTCGATGGATTTCGCTGGCAGGAATTGTTTGAAGGGGCCGACGGGTCGCTGATCCATAACCCGGAATTTACTCCCGATACGGCAATGATGAAAATGCAGTACTGGGCAAACAGTAAACAGGAAAGGCGTCAGAAACTGATGCCTTTTTTTTGGAGCGTTATTGCTCAAAAAGGGCAGGTATATGGTAACCGGCACTTCGGCAATAATGTGAATACCAGGAATATTTATAATTTTTCTTACCCTGGTTACAATGAAATATTTGCAGGCAATACCGACCTGCTGGTAGCTTCCAACAGGAAAATACCCAACAGTAATACAAATGTACTGGAACAGTTGAACAGCAGGCAGGGGTTCAGTGGCAAAGTGGTGGCTTTTACATCCTGGAACGTTTTTCCTTTTATACTCAATGAAGACAGAAGCGGTATTCTCATCAACAGTGGTTACGAGAATATGGAACCAGGAACCGCTTCAGCTGCTCATGCCGTAATAAATAAAGTACAAAACGAGGCCGTGAACCATAAAGGTGGTACGCGGTACGACCAGCTTACTTTCCTGACCGCGAAAGAATATCTGTATCAACATCGTCCACGGGTAGTGTTTATAGGATTTGGTGAAACCGATGAGTATGCCCATGCAGGTCGCTATGACCTCTACCTGCAATCGGCTAATAATATCGACCGGATGTTGGCCGATCTGTGGTATTGGGTACAAACCACACCAGGGTATAAGGACAACACAAATTTACTGATCACTACCGACCACGGTCGTGGTAGTGCTGGTTCCAAATGGACATCACACAGCAGTTTTATCAGGGGATCTTCGCAAACATGGCTTGCATTGATGGGCCCGGGTTTGGAACCGTTGGGCGAAGTAAAAGAGAGGCAGCAACATTACCAGGTAAGGATCGCGGGCCTGATCGCTGAGCTGGTTGGAGAAAAATTTGAACCATAAGCGTCATGAACAGCGTATTTCGTATACCCCGCATTCGAACCAATCCTATTTATGTTAGCGAGTAGTTGAGGGTTTTTGATGGTGATCTATAAAATCAGTCTTTGCGTCGTTCCAATGTAAAACCAATTGTGGTACCAATATCTTCCCGGCTGCGCACATGGATAGTTTGTCCATGTGCTTCGATTATGTGTTTGCAGATAGCGAGGCCAAGCCCGCTACCTGTTACATCGATACTTCGACCTTTCTCTGTGCGGTAAAATCGCTCGAACACCCGGGGTAAATACTTTTCAGGAATTCCTATACCATCATCACTGACCTCTACCAGTACGTGTTGTTCATCGGTTTTATACATGCTGGCCACGATCGTCCCGTTTTGTTTGCCATACTTGATCGAGTTCTCAACCAGGTTTACGAGTACATGCCTTATTTTCTCCTTGTCGCCAAATACCATAAGCGGCGATTCGCAACCTTTTTTGATAGAGCAGCGGATATTTTTTTGTTCGGCCATGATGGAGATGCTCTCGAACGTTTCACGTACCAGGTCCTGGATGATAAAATTTTCCTTTAACAGATGCAACTCTCCTCGCTCAAGCCTGGAGATCTCGTCAAGGTCGTTGAGGAGGTTGGTTAGCCTTTCCACGTTTGTAGCCGCTTTTTCGAGGAAGCGCCTGTTTACTGCCGGGTTTTCGAGAGCGCCCTGTAACAACGTATCCACATATCCCTGTATCGCAAATACAGGGGTTTTAAATTCGTGTGAAAGATTTTGTAGGAATTCCTTGCGGAATTTTTCATTGGTTTGCAACAATTCAATCTCCTGCTTTTTTTCCGTAGCCCAGGCTTCCACATCTTCTCTTACCTCGTCAATACTTTTTTTTGGAAGAATATATTTATAATAGGTCTCTTCCCGCTTGGTTGCCTTTGTTTGGTAAATGAATTTATAGATCAGCTTAATTTTTCGATAAATAAAACGCTCCAATACAAATGAGAAAAGAAAAAAGCTTCCGAAGAATATCAGCCCGAAGCAAACCAACACCGTCACCCAATCTTTTTCGATGATCCACAGCAGCAGCCCAATCGGCACTGCCAATCCGAGCGCAGTAAATGCCGAAAGCTGACGGGGAGAGATATTTTTAATGGAGAACATGATGCAATTTAAGACTGGATGCTGGATGCTTGATACTGGATACTGGATGCTGGATACTGGATGCTAGGTGGCCCTACCCTTAAAGTTCCATTAGTGGTCTCTGGAATCCAGCATCCAGCATCTAGTTTTCAAACTTATACCCCACACCCTTTACCGTTGTAATGCAATCGATCCCGAGTTTCTGGCGGATCTTGCGGATATGGACATCGATGGTGCGGTCGCCGACGATGACGTCGTTGCCCCAGACCTGGTTGAGGATTTCGTTGCGCAGGAAAACACGGCCGGGCTTTTGCGCCAGCAGGTAAAGCAATTCAAATTCTTTTTTGGCCAGTACGATGTCCTTACCGTCGACCTGGATCATAAAACGCTCGGGATCGATCGTCAGGTTCCCGATCTCGAGGGGTTTTGATTCTTTTTTATTCAATCTCCTGAAAAGTGCATTGACACGACTGATAAAAACCTTCGGACTGATGGGTTTGCTGATATAATCATCGGCGCCGGTTTCAAGACCACGGATCTGGCTGCTTTCATCGTTGACAGCCGTGAGGAAAATGATCAGGGTATTCCTGAACATCGGTTGGGTCCGCATGATCTGGCAAACTTCTACTCCAGTCTTTTTCGGCATCATTACGTCCAGAACAACCAGGTCGGGCTGGGTGCGGCGGGCTTTTTCAAGAGCTTCATCACCATCTTTCGCGGTGATCACCTCATATCCTTCCATAACGAGGTTGTATTTCAAAATTTCTAATATATCTGGCTCGTCATCAGCAATCAGCACTTTCCAGTTATTCGTATCCATGCCGTTGAAAATTTGAGCAAACCTAAAGGGATTTTACAGGCTGGGAAAATTTTGGTTTTGAGTTCATACAGACTTAATGATAAGTTAACCTGGGCACGGTTTTCTATATAAAAAAGAAAAAAGGGCGGACGGGCAACCCCCGGGGAATCTTTTCGTCTTATAAATGGCTCGTATGCAGCTATGTATTTCGGGTCAGGCGCATTAAATTTGCACTATTCTTATGACAACCAAACTTAGGTATATAACCTTTTTACTTATCCTGCAAATTCTTTCTGTACCAATACTGGCGCAACTGGCTATTCATGATACAGACAGGCCACGCGACTTCAAGCCTGAGTTCAGAAGGCTGATCAACCACGAAAATATCGACCGCGAACAAAAGAGCCTGATGGATGCAGATGGTAAGTCGGATAACCTGCTGGCGGTTTCCACCAACCCGGAAATCAATATGCTGATCACCAGCACCATCCTGAAAAGCGTGGATGATTTCCAGGAAAAAACAGAACTTGATTCCCTACTTGATCACCGCTTGAAAGTAAACTACCTAACAGGTGTGTCGAATATGCTGCGCTACGTGCGAAACAACTGGCGGAGCAGGAAGGTGAATATTCTAAATCTTCCTTTCTTCCTTGACGTATATGAAAAAAGTATCGCAGCAGATAAAGCGAATAAAAGTATAGTTTCTGCACTTGCCGACCAGCCTTATGATGTTGGCATGGTGGTGCTGGCTTCCGGCATCTTTGATCGCAACCCCGGCTTTAACCAGGCAAAAGACCTGATGGTACTAAAATATTGCCAGCTTAAGCCGGCTGAGACTTTTATCACGTTAAAGAATAATCCGGATGTTCCTTTTGCTGACAGTTTGATAAAAGCGGTGGCAAAAAAATACCCCGGCCAGCTTTACGACTACGCACAGGCCAACAACAAACTCGGTTCCATCATCCGCAATATCAGCGACGATGAATTTGTAAAGGCAGTGGTGAGGATGTCGAGAAGTAAAAGCGGCCAGCAATATTTTCCTTTTTTGGATAATGTGGTGAAAGGAAAGATCAGCTTTAGCGAGATCGATGCTGCGGAGAGTGATTCGATTCAATACTACAAATTGCTGGTAAGAACCCAGCTGGACTATATGGACCGGGCAATCAACAAGGATACCGCGATCGCCTTTAAAGAGCTCACCTCCAAACTGGAGAAGAAAGCAAAGGATGTTTTTGTTACTACCATTAACGGTCTGCACAACGAACCCGACGCGATTCGTTTCCGTTGCCTGCAATCGCTTACCGCGCCTGAACTATATTACCTGGCTGTGCTGAGCGATGGCCTTATCTATACCTCTAGTTATACAAATGGTGTGTACCCGCTGATGATGAGAAAAGCCGGTAACCGCGGTGATTCGCTTTTGCTCAGCGTGAGATTTGATCACTATCGCAAATTCATCAGCCAGGCTGCGGCTTACAATACACTTGGAAATTTCCTGTCTACCTTCCCCGGTCATGATGACGCGACCAACCTGATGAGGGCATTTGTAAGCAACCTCGAAAAAACGGAGGGGCTGGAAGATGGTGTGGATGTGGCAGATTCTTATGCCAGCATCATTGAAACCAATAAAAAACTGGCGGAGGAAGTATTGAACCTGGTTCAGGTGAACTACCAGAGAAATGTAAGGGAGAATAATTCCAAGGGGATCGTCATCTATAATATCCTCAACAAACTTTTTCTTTCTGCCGATTCCACCAGGAATATCGACCTGACAAAAGAACTGGGTATACCACCTGTTTATAATGTTCCATTTTCTTCACTGACCAATGAAAAAGGAGAAGTGATAGCACAGGTATTTTTCTATGGCGACAAAGATGGACAGACGATCTTTTCGGGTTTTCAAAACATGTTTGGTGGTGGCAACTGGTCCATCGACCGCAGCAATCCGCAATGGATCACCATCAGGTCCACTAAAGGAAAGCCGGTAATCATTTATGCAAACAGGCCTTTACCTGAAGAGACCGGTGAAGACGATCGTGCACAACAGGCGCTGGGCGACTGGCTTGTGAAAAACGATTTGAAACCTACTGTTACCATTCACCGCGGTCACAGTTATTTTACCAATTCTACCATCGCTTATATGGCGCCAAGTTCAAGGATCGTATTCATGGGTTCCTGCGGTGGCTTTCACCTGATCGATTCTATCCTGCAAAAATCTTCGGATGCACATATCATCGCATCCAAGCAGATTGGTAAAACGGCGATCAACAAACCCTTCTTTCAGCTGCTGACAGAAAAACTCAGGAGCGGCAGCGGCATCGACTGGATCCCATTCTGGAGAGAATTTAAATCCAAAACCGCCGTAGAGGGTTTTGAAGATTATATTCCTCCCTACAAAAATCTCGGAGCTATTTTTATTAAATCGTATCGCAAGGCGATGGGAGAAGAGGAGTGAGATGCTAGTCGGTAGTCGGCAGCGCCCGCCGAAGTTTCAGCGAAGGTGAGGATATTAGATTCTTGATACTGGATACTAGATACCTCGAAGTCGGATTTCCCTGGAGATTTATTGAAATTTAGGATACTGCAGCGCCCGCCGAAGCTTCTGCGGAGGCGGGGATGTCGGATACTTGATCCATGCAATCCATAGGATAATTATATACTATAGGACACAAGCCCCCTCTCCCCAGGGAGAGGGGGTTGGGGGTGAGGCGATGCTAGTCGTTAGTCTGTAGTCGATAGTCGGCAGCGCCCGCCGAAGCTTCGGCGAAGGCGGGGCCGCTCGTCCTCTTTCACAGCTCAGTCAATTTTTTATGGGTTAGTTTTGTCGTTTTATAAATTCTTAAGATAGTTGTCAGAGAC
>JAEYVW010000047.1 GCA_023429365.1 Bacteroidota bacterium | reverse complement strand
AGTGCCAGAAGGAGGGCGATAGGGAAGCATCACCTGCATCCGTTCCTGTCCTACAAACTCGCTTCCCGGAACCAGTTGTAAAGAATCATTCACTAAGCGAAGCAGGCCGATGCCCTGTTGATGTACGAAATATTCATTATCCAGGTTGAACGCAAACATAAATTTGGTAACGGGAATCCAAACCCTGACCATTTTTTTATCTACAAACCGGAACACGTATTCCCTGGATTGAATTAATATTTCCGGACCATTGGTATAGATCGTCCAGATATCGTAAAAATTGCGGAATTGCGGTGGAATCAGGTCTTTGAACGAAATCGCAACGGTTTGGCCAACACTATCCATCGACAGATAACCAAAATCGCCAACCCCTCCGTAATAGATGGTCCCGTCTTCGCCCCGGGCCATCGCTCTTACGATAGCGGGCACTTCTTTAAAGATTACTTTTCTCCATTTGACCCCGTCGTATTCGAGTATCCCATTTTGGATGCCGAAGTATAAAAACCCACGGTTGTCTTCAATGATAGAAAAGGTTTGTGGCGGGGCTTTATAAGTTTTTGCTGAATAGTTTGTAATAAATGGCAATCCTTTTTCGGCATCGCCCTGCGCGCTTAGGCTCAATACCGAACAAAGGGCAAGTATTACGGGTAAACAAAAAGTTTTGTTACTGTTTAAAGCAAACAGGTAGCTTTTTCTCATGTTGGTATTGCGGGCTTAATATGCTTGTCTCGTCAGGTAGGATGGCCTTCAAAAAAATGCGGATTGACCTGGAATCTATGGGGGCAGATGTTATTTAAATATAATACATTATTAAGGAACCGGGGAGTTTTTTTGCCGCCTCGCGATTTCATTTGTTTAGCAGGGTCTGTAGTTAAGATACCTTTCATTAATTAATGATTGTTGACCTAAAGGGCATAAATTGCAATTTTCGAACAACCACCGTCCAGATGAGAGAACTGTTTTTAATCCTTTGCCTGCTGGCAATAGAATGCTCCGCCCATACCCAACCGCCCCGCGCGGCGGACTCTCTGGACGTGATCCGTGTGGTGGATGAAATGCTCGCTGTCCGCAACAGGGACATAAAAAAACGCGACAGCCTTCTTTCCGAATCGATACGAGTATCATCAATTATCGGACGCAAAGACTACCTGCTTAAACTTTACAATCTCTGGTCAGTTCTGAAACTGCAGCAAAATGAATATCGCCTGGCGACCGACCTTTCCTTAACATCTGTCAACCTCGTGGTAGGAACACCGCTCCAGGAGTCTGTTTTTTTCCGTGATGCGGTCACTCAGCTCACTTTATCCTATACATACCTTGGTAAAAATGACAGCTGTATTTATTGGGCTGAATATGGCAGGCGACTTTGCCGCCAACAAAAGGACAATTTTAATCATAGTGTTTTGCTTACACTTGAAGCGATCAGCAGGATGAATGACTGGCCGGAAAACAGGGTTGAAAAATTATTCGACACCGCCATCAGCCTGGCCCGAACAACACCCAGCCGCCATGATGATATGATGGCCGGGTATAATAAAGCTGGTTTTTTAAAAGCTGCGGGCAAAAAGGATTGGGTGCGATCCATTGAAACGCTTACATCGCTTCAGGAGATCATCGATCACCCGGAATTTTCGTCGGTTAAGGATAAACCTTACGAGCGAGTACCTTTTTGGTTTCGGGGTGCACGGCCTTCACTTTATCGCGAGCTCAGCCAGGTTTATTTCCAACTGTCCAATCTGGGTGATGCCTGTTATTACCAGGAAGAAATTGTAAAAGATTACAAAAACACCGATAATTATGCTTATCTGCCCTATGTCTGGAGCGACCTGGCAGAATATGAGACATTTCGCAACAACAAACAGAAAGTAAAGCATATTTATGACAGCAGCAGCCTGTTGATCCGGCAATACCATAAGAAAGAAGAAATTCCGATACCTTCCTTTTATTATGCTGGTGGCTGGCTGGCTGAACAGGAAGGGGATCTTAAGGCCGCAATAAAACAATATAGCAAAGCGATAGCAGCGGCCGCGCCGGGTTTTCATCTCTCCAGCCTGGCCTTGTTTCGTACACAGATAAAGATGGGCGATATCGAGGGTGCTGACCAGTCCTACACAAGCATACGCAAACAATTATGGAGCAATCCCATATTTTTCTACCAGGTTCTTTTTGAAAAAGAGCTTGCCGAATACTACCAGGCCAGGGGTGATGAGAAACTGGCCATGCAATCGCGGCTTCAGTATTACGAGTTAAAAGATTCTATGACCACCGCCGCCCGTTTTTATATGATCAATGAGGCGGAGACCCGATTCAAGACCAGGGAAAAAGAAAAAGAGCTTGCGTTGATGAATAAGGAAAAACTGGTACGGGAAAAAGCATTGCAGCAAAAAACATGGCAGGTGATCTTTTTGGTCGGTGGTCTGATACTGTTGTTGGGCTCGCTGCTCCTGCTTTTCAGGTTTTATAGGAATAAAAGGCAACAGGCCATCATACTCAAACAGAAAAATCAACAGATCGAAACACTGATCCGTGAATTGCACCACAGGGTGAAAAATAATCTCCAGGTGGTTTCGAGCCTGATGAGTTTGCAATCGAACCGGATCGAGGATGATAATGCAAGGCAGGCGCTTGAAGAGGGGAAGACAAGGGTAGATGCCATGGCAATGATCCACCAGCGATTGTATATGGACAATCAACTGGCTGCGGTGGATATATCAGATTATCTGCATAATCTTACGATCTCCCTGGCAAACAGTTTCGGCTACAGTGTGGAGAACTTAAATACAATGGTTGAGTTGCCAAAAAAATCCATGGATATTGACCAGGCCATACCGATAGGACTTATTGTTAATGAGTTGGTGACAAATGCTTTCAAGCATGCATTCGATGGTATTCGGGAGCCATTGATCAGCGTTTCGCTCCGGGAGATCAATGAAAAAACTACCGAATTAAAAGTGAGTGATAATGGTTCAGGTATGGCCGAGCACGGTACCCTTAACAAATCGGACTCGTTTGGTATGAAACTGGTGTATACCCTCGTGACGCAGTTGAATGGGGAACTGAATGTGATACAGGATAAAGGAACAATATTTAAAATTAATATCAGGGCATGATCACGGCAAACGACAAAGATGTAGTGTTGGTGGTAGAGGATGAATTGATAACGGCGGAAAGCATACGTGAAATGCTTGAAGAAGAAGATTATATCGTGATCGGGATTGCCAAAGATGCAGATTCGGCCTTGCGATTGAGTCGTGAAGCTGAGCAGCCGCCAGGAGTTGTCGTTTGTGATATAAATATCAAGGGCGATGTAAAAGGAGTAGAACTCGCCGGCAGATTGAAAAAGCTGTATGGTTGTGAGATCATCTTTCTTACGGCTTACACCGACACCGTGACACTTGAATCGGCTTTTGAAACAGAGCCGGTCATGTACGTGGTAAAACCCTATAACGATACGCAGTTGCGGGTAGCGGTTCAAATGGCTATTCATAAAATTTTAAAGAAAGAAAAAGCAGGCACTCATAAAATACTTGACCTGACGGAAAGAGAAAGAGAGATTGCGGGATTGGTTGCGCAGGGGAATTCTTCAAAACAAATTGCCCGCAAATTATCAATAAGCGTGGAGACTGTAAAAACACATCGCCGGCGCATGCTGTCCAAGAATAATATCAGCAGCTTTCCACACCTGGTTTTCCTGATGAAAAACGGGTTGTAGCTTCAACCTGATACTGAATATTGCGGTTGTAAATTTCCACTGGTTTTGGATTATTGCGTAAGTTTAGATCCTGAAAAAACGATCCTGTTTTATGAGAAAAATTGGTCTAACTATCGCGATGTTCTTTGCTTTTTTCTGGCTTACCGTTACTTCACTGGCGCAGCAGCCAATTTTGTTTGACCCCTCTTACAAGCCAGCGGTTTATACTGATCCCGACCGTTTGGAAAAAATAAAGAAAGCGTTTCCCGTTATAGATAACCTGTTTAGAAAAACAGCTACTGACAATCATTTTCCCGGTCTTGCCTGGGGTATTGTAGTGGATGGGAAACTTGTGCATACCGGCAACTATGGCTATACGGATATCGAGAAAAAAATACCTGTCACATCTACTTCACTGTTCAGGATAGCTTCCATGAGCAAGAGCTTCACCGCGATGGCGATCTTAAAACTACGTGATGATGGGAAACTGGACCTGGATGATCCAGCTTATAAGTTTATCCCTGAGTTAAAGAATTTAAAGTATCCCACATCCGACTCCCCACCCATTACCGTACGTCACCTGCTTACACATGGGGGTGGATTTCCTGAAGACAATCCCTGGGGTGACCGGCAGCTTGCAGATACAGATAAGGAGTTGATGGAGTTTATTGGTAAGCAGATCATCTTCTCGAATCCGCCCGGCATCGAGTATGAGTACAGTAATCTCGGGTTTGCTTTGCTGGGAAAAATTATTACAAATGCTTCAGGTCAGCGCTACCAGGATTATATAAGAAATAATATCTGGAAACCGCTTGGCATGCATACAACCGAATGGGAATATGCTAATATCGCTCCCGAAAAACTGGCGCATGGGTATCGCTGGCTCAATGAGAAATGGAATGAAGAAGCCCTGTTGCATGATACACCGGACGGGTCCTGGGGCGCCATGGGAAGTATGATCAGTTCGGTAGAAGAGTTTTCCAGTTATATGGCTTTTCACCTTTCGGCCTGGCCACCCAGTAATGCAAAGGAGACTGGTCCTATCAAAAGAAGTTCAGTTCGTGAGATGCATCATCCCTGGCGGTTTAATGGTTTTAATCCGATGTATAAATTTCCTGATGGAAGAACCTGCGCTATGGTATCAGCATATGCCTATGGTTTGGGATGGACGATTGATTGTGAAGGCCGCGAATATATTGCGCACAGTGGCGGCCTTCCCGGTTTCGGAAGCCAGTGGCGCATCATGCCGGACTATGGTATTGGGGTGGTGGCCTTTGCCAACCGTACCTATGCGGGTGTTGGTGGCGTGAACCTGCAGGTCCTTGATACCATGGTGAAGATCGCAGGGCTTAAACCCGCAAAACTGCCGGCATCCGTGATACTTGAGAAAAGAAAAAATGAACTGGTCAAGTTACTTCCTGCCTGGACAAATGCCGAACAAAGCGGAATATTTGCCGAGAACTTTTTCCCTGACAATCCGATCGACAGCCTGCGCAAAGAGGCAAAGGATATTTTTGAAAAAGCAGGAAAGATCATTTCGGTAAAGGAGATGGTTCCATCTAACCAGTTGCGGGGAAGATTTATCATAGAAGCTGAGAAAGCGAATATCGAAGTGTTTTTTACCCTTTCGCCTGAGAATCCTCCGCTAATACAAGAGTATCGTATTAGAAGTATTAAGAAGAAATAGAACTGCAAACGGTTTTACTGTAGGCGAACTCGCTTGTGTCATACCGACCTGGAACCGATAGCTTTCTCTAAGGTAATTTGAAAAAATAGTGAAAGGCTCCGGGCCTGGTTTTCTTAGAGGAGTTGCTTTAGTTGGTGCAACACCCGGGGTGACAGCAGGGTGGCGTTGGTGTTTGCCTAAAGTCTTTATCGTGATTTTTGCGATTTGCTACGCTCGATCCATTTGGAGTGGAAGCGATCTAGCTATTGTCATAGCGGCTCTGAGCCGGTAACTTTCTCTAAGGGATTTTGAACGAAAACACTCCCGTCAGCTATTTGGAATTAATCGTAACTTTAAGATAGTTCTTAATTTTCTCACTAAAACTATACAATATGGACCTCCTGCATCGCCTTGAGTATTGGGGAGACAGGCATCACCCGCGTTGGATGGATATCGTACGTATAGCACTGGGCATTTTTCTTATCTACAAAGGCATTGACTTTCTCAGAAACATGGGTGAACTCATAACCCTCATGTCTATCAAAACATCTTTCGGTGAGTTCAGCTACATCCTGATTGGGCACCTGGTGGTATTCGCTCATATCATGGGCGGTATTTTTATTGCACTCGGTGTCTTGACGCGTTTTGCATGCCTCATGCAAATACCGATCTTATTGGGTGCAGTGTTCCTGATCAACCGGCCCGGTGGCATGGCTGAGCCATATTCCGAACTGTTGATCTCGCTGGTAGTTTTATTACTGCTTTTCTATTTCCTGATCGCCGGAAATGGCCCGCTGTCGGTGAAAGTAGATGAACCCGAAAAGGTGCGACATTAAAAAGCTTTCTTCTCACCGGTGTATCCCGGGCCGTATAACGCTTTACCGCCCCGGGCTCCCGTGTGTTTTTCCTTGTCGACAGTAAGCACGCCATTCACGATCACGTAATGAAACCCCTTTGAATAGGCATGCGGCTTTTCAAAAGTTGCGAGATCCTTCACTTCTTTATCGTCAAAGATCACGATATCGGCTGCATACCCTTCACGTAACAATCCACGGTCCTGCAACTGGAATTTCTGCGCGGGCAGTGATGTCATTCTACGTATCGCTTCTTCAAGTGAGAGAACATTTTCTTCTCTTACATATTTTCCAAGCACTCTTGCATTGGTGCCGTAGCCACGCGGATGTGGCATACCTGAATTAAACACAC
>JAEYVW010000019.1 GCA_023429365.1 Bacteroidota bacterium | reverse complement strand
TTCGAATCGGCATCGACCAGTATACTACCGTATGATGAATAGATCATCAGCCCGGCGAAGAGAATGGTAAATACCCAATAGAGAATGTTGATCGTTTTAGGTTGCATATTTAACAGTTTGAGGTATGTGTTTACGATAACGCTGAAAAGAAATTGTATCAGATTTTTATATACACAAATCTATAACAGAACTAATATGCATGCCAAGGGGCATTTGCGGCAATAAAAGGGCATATTGCGTCAGGAGGATTTGAAAAGCAAATACCCAAATGAATTAATCCCTTACCCTGACTTATTATTTATTCAAATCAAAATCCAGGTAACCTTCCATTGCACGTCGCGGTGCACGTTCCGTATAAAACGAAACATCCTGTGGAGCCCAGGTGCCCAGACCATCCACATATCGGTTAAACATGCAAAAAGCGGCTGCTATTAAAACGGTGTCATGTATTTCCCGGTCCGTTGCTCCTGCTGCTCTTGCTTCCTGAACCTGTTCTACCGTCACTGCGCGACCTCCTTTCTGTACACTTGCAGCGATTGACAATAGGGTTTTAAGTTTATGGGAAATAGGCGCGGTCAGGGGATCATTATTGATGGCTTTGATTTGTTGTATATCGCATTGCAGGTAATGCCCGGCCAGGGCGCCGTGCACATGTTGACAAAAATGGCAGTCATTTAGCGATGATACAAAAGCGCCGATGAGCTCGCGTTCTCCACGTGATAATGTATTCTGATCGTCGCGCAATAAAATTTCAGCCAGTTCATTGAGTGGCTTTGCGGTCTCGGGTCTGAATGCCATCAACCCACGTATTCCTGGAAGTTCGTTTCCTAAATTGATATGCGCCATCTATTGTTTTATTTTTTGAGGTAAAATATAACCCAGTGTCGTCATCCTTATGCCCATTTCTTCATAGGCTTCCGGATCATTAGGCGTAAAGGTCGCCAGCCCGTCTACATAGCGATTGAACATGCAGAAGGTTGCTGCGATTAATACCGTATCATGGATACTACGATCATCGGCGCCCTCCTTCCTCGCGTTCGCGATATCTTCTGCTGTTACCTCTGTCCCAAGCACCTGGACCTTACCCGCTATTCGGAGCAGGGCCTTGAGCTTTTTGCTCACGGCAGCGCGTTCCATATCTTTTAAAACCTCGTCTACTATATTTTTTTCATCACCATACAAACATCGGGCTGCTGCTGCGTGACTTTTCATGCAAAACATGCAATCATTTCGATAAGAGACATAAGCAGCGATCAATTCGCGATCAGCTTCTGAAACGGGGGATTCCCCTCTTAACAGGATTTGTACCAGTTCATATAGATATTGTCCGGTCTCGGGCCTGAACATCACCAGGCTCCTGATACCTGGTACACCTTCCGGAACATTGATATGGGCCATAGATATTATTGTTATTTAAAAGATTATTTATGATTTCTTCACCCTGCGATAAAAAATTACTATCAATCCGAGTACAAAAACCAACGAGAATAGAAACAGGGCGTTACTATATCCTCCCAATGCCGTTACCATGACGCCAACAAAGAGTACAGCAGTACCTGTAAACAACCGGCCCACATTAAAGCAAAAGCCAGTAGCGGTCGCGCGCATGGCCACCGGGAACAACTGCGGGATGAAGGCGCTCAACACGCCCTGGCTGGCACCAAAGAACAGGGCCAGCACTGCAATCTCCGCATACACTACCATACTGATCGATGTGTTTGTTTTGAAAAGTAAAAAGGAAACGACAGCACAGGCTGAAAAGCAAAGCAGCATCGATCGGTGCAAACCTAGGGCGTTGGCCATCCAGCCGGAAACAAATCCACCGGTAAGTCCGCCGATCCCGAGCAACATCATGCTCATCCCCCTTTCCTTTTGTGCGTCATCCACGGTTGACAGGCTTTGTACCCAGGTGGGGAGCCATGAAAAAATAGCCCAGAGCCCGATAAGCATTGTGCCAAAGATCATGGCACCGGTGATTACATTTGACCGCTGCGAGGAAGAGAAAAGGCTGGCAACAGAATTTTGAACATTTGATTTTTGTGTATTGCTGTCTTTCCAGTATGCAGATTCCCTGATCAAAAAGATGCCCAGTAATGAAAGACTCAAAGGGACCATTCCGATCATGAAACCTTCGCGCCAGGAACCAACGATGTAATTGATTAATCCCGCGGAAAAAATGCCAACAGGAAATGCAATAGACAGGATACCTACCGCAATGGCCCTGGTTTTTTTAGGCCAGACCTCGCTCAATAGTGTAAAAGATATTACCAATACACCACCCACGCCAAACCCACTCATAAAGCGACAAGCCATTACCCCTGCCCAATGCGTCATCCATCCGGTAAGCACCGTGAATAGTCCATAACATCCTATTGCCAGCAAAAGCGATTTTTTTCTTCCGATCCGGTCGCTAACGATTCCCCAGGTAAATCCACCCAATGCCCACCCAAAAATAAAAAGGGCATTGATATAAGCGCTTATTCGATTCAATTGATCAGGATCGGTATATCCCAGCAGTTCCCTGACCGCGACTGGCAGGTATACACTCATCAAGGTGGATACTGCTCCGCCCAGGGCACTTGCAATAAAGCAAATTGAAAACAATGTTGCCTGGTAGGGTACAGATAAACGGGCTTCCTGGTTTATGTTAATGGAGGTATCCATGTCCTGATGAAAATTTAATTGGGTTAGACTAGCGAATTAACTGGTCGAATGTTAGAGAAATAAAATACACTGCACCTACTGAAGGTGAACCATAGGCCTGGTAGACGCGGTGGTTCAGTAAATTGTTGGCACCAATTTTTACAATCGACTTCATTTGCGGAACAGTGTAACTGGCAACTACATCTATGGTAGAAAAAGCGTTAATTCTGCCCGGCCTGAGTTCATTGAATGATCCGTACCAGTCATATGCATTTTGCCAGCGCCAGGCCAGGTTGAAGCCCAGGCGTTTTGTGATATTGCTGTTACCAATTGTTACTGTTGTACGCCAGTCAGGTGTGTTGAAAGCAGGTACGTTGTTTGGATTTGCATCCTTGATATCAAAAGATGACCAGGTAGCATTGAAACCCGCAGTATAGCCTTTATTAAACATGTAAGTAATGCCGGCTGTCGCTCCCTGGGAGGTAACCTTGTCGGAAGCATTGGTATATAGTTGGTATAAGGTCATGTCGCCGTTCAACAGATCAGCAGCAGCTGCTGGGTTGATAGTACCATCACTTCCCAAAACCGGGCTGTTGGGTTGCATAACGACCTGGTTGATGATAAAGTCGGTATAGGTACTGAAATAGTAATTGACGTCAATAAATACTTTATTGTCAAATAATGCCTTATATCCAATCTCAAATGCTCTCATTAACTCTGGTTTGATATAAGCGACATCCGATTTTACCAGTTTATCTTTATGCGCCATGATTGCATCCTGCGGAGATGAGCCACTGCCCACGGCCTGACCGAATGCAGGACCAAATTCTCCCATCGAAGCCGCCGTAACTGAATTTTCATACACATTCATGTCCTTACTGTTGTTAGGCACCCCGCCAAGGATCGTGATTGGGCCTGCATTTAACTTAATGTACTGGTCAACCGGTGTGGGATTTCTGAAGCCAGTTTGAAAAGAAGCACGGAAGTTATGGACCTTGGCAGCCGTATATACCGCAGAGAAGCGGGGTGTAAAGTTTCCATCGAAATTCTCATTCTTATCGTATCGGATCGATGCAGTAAGTTTTAGCTTCTCCTCCAGTAATCTTTTAGAGACCTGGGTAAATACGCCATATTCCTTAATAGTGATCTTTTGATTTTTGTCGTCAAACAGTGTACCGTCGGTGAACATATTATATTTTCTAAAGTTCCCGCCTACTAGTACATCCACCACTTTCAATACATTGCTGAAATCATACTGGGCTTCCGTATGAAAAAATTTGCTGTTGCTAAATATACCGGCGCCACCCATTCCTCTTACCTGTATCAGCCTGTCTTTTTCACTGTTGAATTCTGCTGATCCCGGATCTAACCGACCCTGATCTGCAAAAACACGTGCCGCTGCATGATTCGCGGCCGCAACCCCGGTGATGTTTCCGTTGTATGCCTGGGTATAGCGGTCAAACCAGACATCGTCGGCCTGACCGGGGCCCACCACGTTTCCTGCAAGATCGCGTACCCAGGTACGATTGATGAGCTGGCCAAGTGAACGGGCGTTATATGAATCGTGCGAGTTTTCCTCGGCGGTATAGGCCCTGATAAAATAATTGCTGCCTTTGAGTTCGAACCGGTGATTTTGCATGGTGAAATTATTAAGCGAAAACCGGTTACTGCCTGTATACGCCGCAGTGCCCTTTCCAAACTTGTATTCGTATATCGCTTCCAGGTTATCGGTAATGCGGTAATGAAGCGCACCGCCAAGTTTTAAACTGTATACATCATAGTTCATCAGGAAACGTTCTTCATACCCGGTGCGCGACACACGGCCAACACCTGTAATGGTGCGTGCCACCTCATCACCATAAATATTCAATGCATTTCTGCCGGGGTTATTATCACCGCGATTGGCGACAGGTGTTTGCGCATCCACATACGTGTAATCTGAGGCATACCAGTCCAGGCCTGTGAGATAAGCGGCATTTACTTTAAATGCAAACCGGTTGTTGAAAGCCTTGGCATAGCGCAGGGAAAGATCATACAATGCGTGTGGGTCAGCCAGTTCTTCACCGATATGATTGACTCCTACTTTAACCTGTGAGCTAAGACCCTGGTATTTAAATGGGTCCTTAGTTGTCATCCGCAATACCCCATTGAATGCAATCGGACCATAAAGTGCCGATGCCGCTCCGGGAATCAATTCTGCACTTTCCATGTCCAGGTCGGAGGCACCAAGCATATTACCAACTGAAAAATTCAAACCTGGGGTTTGATTGTCCATACCGTCTACCAGTTGCAAAAAACGTGAATTGCCTGTGTGGTTAAATCCGCGGGTATTGATCTGCGCAAATGTGAGGCTGCTTGTTACCATTTCCACCGATTTAATATTCCTTAATCCTTCATAAAAGCTCATGGCGGGTGTTTCCTGTATGGCTTTAAGATTCATCTTTTCGACGCTAACCGGTGATTGCAGTATATTTTCCTGAACACGCGAAGCGGAAATAACCACTTCGTTCATAACCCCGGTTTGTTTCTGGAGTTGAACGGATATTTTGTTGTCTGCAGAAGCAATAGGTATTTCCTTTTGTTCGTAACCGATCACTGAAATGATCAGCGTAAAGGGAGGCTTCTGGTTAGTGGACAGCTCGAATGATCCTTTTGAATCCGAAACCGTCCCTGCAAGTTTACCCTTAATAGTTATAGAAGCGTTGACAAGCGGTTCTTTTGTTATTTCATCACCTACAGAGCCACTGATCCTGGTTTGTTGAGCAAATATGATTGAGGCGTATAGATTAAGCGTGAACAGAATAAATATTTTTTTCATTTTTCCTGGTTGTTCGTTGAAGAATTATTTTTTAAGTGATCATACCCCTGTGGCAGGCGGGTATAACCGTGATTAACCAGACGTTCTGCCAACGACTGGAAATATTCGGGCTTTTCGGGCATGGCTGTAGCCAGACCGTCTACATAACGATTGTACAGGCAGA
>JAEYVW010000010.1 GCA_023429365.1 Bacteroidota bacterium | reverse complement strand
CTATATCAACAGCGTTGACTTTGATCCCATGTTTAAGGATATTGGCCGCCACAGCCTGTCCAATCTTGCCAAACCCGATTACGCTGATTTTTTTCATCGTTAATGCCATTTTTCAAAGGATCGATTTCTGTCAATCGAAAAAAATTAAGACGTTTCAAAAGTAACTCTTTGTCGTGAAGACAAAAGACATTATGATAAAACGGAACTGTCCCGGGTAGGCCGGGACAGTCATCGTTTAATTATGTCTCTAATAAATCGATCAGGACACGACCGGTACGCCAACGAGCATACGGAAAGTCTCGATCACTTTTTCAATGTCTTCATTGCTCATGGGGATATACAGGGGCAGGATAATACTCCTGTCCGCCGACTTTTCCGACACAGGCAATGATAATCCTGCGTAGTCGGTTTTGTATGCCGTCTCGCGGTGTGAAGTCATAATACCCCGGCGGGTTGAGATGCCGGCATCCAGCATTTTTTGCATGATATCGTTCCTCCCTACTGGACAATCGTCTTTCAGATAGATACTGTAAGACTGGTAATTGCTGAAATAGCCTTCTTCCTCGATAGGGAGTTGTATGTGTTCAATATCCCTAAATGCTTCGTTATAACGAAACGCGATCTTTCTTCTTTCCTCCACGATCCAGTCCAGCTTTTCCAGTTGTTTTAATCCCACTGCAGCTTGGATATCCGTCATGCGGTAATTGTAGCCTACTTCCACATGATCTTCAAAGATCAGCTTCGATGATTCATGGCGAACCCGGTCATTGACCGACATACCATGCTGGCGCAGCAGTTTCATACGCTGGTAGTAATCTTCACGGTTGGTTGTCACAAAACCGCCGTCGCCGGTGGAGATCACCTTGCGTGGGTGTAGAGAAAAGCAAACTAATTCCGAGTGACTGCCAATCTTCGCCCCCTTGTAAGATGAACCGGCGGCACAAGCGGCGTCTTCGATCAGTTTCAAACCGTGCTTATCTGCCAGTTGACGGAAGGCGTCAATATCAGCGGGCATGCCGATCTGGTGCACCAATAATATGGCTTTTGTTTTAGACGTGATCTTCCTGGCGGCATCCTCTACATCGAGGTTATAATTGGCCGGGTTGATTTCGGCAAACACAGGTATTGCACCAACATACCGGATACAGTTTGCCGTGGCTATATAACTCATCGAAGGGCAGATCACTTCATCTCCGGGACCAACACCGGCAACGATCATTGCCAGGTGGAGTGCGGTTGTACAGTTAGAAACGGCTACGGCGTATTTAGCGCCGGTATAAGCCGCGAATTTTTCTTCAAACTCCGCAACACGAGGGCCCTGCGTGATCCAACCGGTAAGGATGGTATCGTATGCAGCCTGCGCTTCGTCGGCGGTCAGGTAAGGTTTAGCTATGGGTATCATTAGTTGACAGTTATTTTAATTTTATCGAAATACCATTTACTGAGTTCTTTCATTCCCTGCTCAAGGCTAACAGTAGGTGTAAATCCAAGCAGATCCTTCGCCTTGCTGATATCAGCAAGCCTGCGGCTTACGGGGTTGATGGAATTTTCTTCCCTGTATTCAGGCTCGAGCGTTGAATCGTTTACTTTCAACAATACATCCAGCAGTTGTTTAAGGCTTGTTTCCTCGCAGTTGCCAATATTAAACGCCTCATCCGTCACGTCAGCCTGAAGTGCGGCCACATTCGCCCGCGCAATATCTCTCACATATACAAAATCCATCGTGGTGGAACCGTCGCCATAGATCAATGGATTTCTGCCATCACGAATACAATCGAGCCACTTGATCATTACCTCGGTATACTTGCCATCGGTATCCATCCGCGGGCCATAAGCGTTAAAATAGCGAAGTGCGACATAATCCAGGCCATACATGAATTTATAGCTCCTGAAAAGCTGCTCGCCCCACATTTTCGCGGCGCCATAAAAAGTCTGGTTATTGTATGGATTATCTGTTTCAGGAGTTGGGAAATGCTGCGCCAGCCCGTACACTGAAGCGCTGGAACTATAGATCACTTTTTTCACCTTATGCTTATTACACAGGTCGGCAACCTCGAAAGTAGATTTGAGCATCACATCAAACCCGTCGCGGGGGTTAGCCGCGCATGCATTTATACGGAGTGCAGCCATATGAAACACATAATCGCAGCCGGCAATGCAGCTTTCCAATACAGCTGTATCGCGGATATCGGCTTCATGCAACTCAATGATCGGGTTATTGATGAAAGATTTCATGTTCTCACGGCTGCCCCGGATGAAATTGTCGATGATGATGATCTTCCTGGGTTGCAGCGGTATGAGCTCTTCGATCACGTAGGAACCGATAAAGCCCGCGCCACCGGTAACGAGGATTGTACTGTCTTTAACTTTATTATGCATGTTGTGCGTTGTTTATACTTAATAATATAATACCAGAAATGATCAGTGTGAAACCAATAAAAGATGCCAGGTTCAAGTGATCTTTGAAAATATAATAGCCTGCTATGATGGTAAGTATGAAATTGATACCGGCCGACACAGGAATAACAAATGTGAAATTAGCAGCCGACAGGGCTTTAAACATTACCAGGGCTGAAACAAATATGATCACAAATGCCCCGATCACCTGTATGTTCAACAGGAACTGCAGCCAGTCTGAAAAAGAGTTCAGCACACGTCCCTTGAGTTTCCATTTGATGATCGCTGCGCCTGATACGTTGAGCATCGCATACAGGAAACAATATAGTACCGCTTTTATCATTTTTGCTTCAAGTCTATGATCTCGTCAACAATAAACAAAGGCCGCTTCCTGCTGGCATCCAATGTACGCCAAAGATATTCCGCGATGATGCCGAGAGATATATTGGTAATGCCAAACCCAACCATAAGAATGGACATCAGGGCCGGCCAGCCAGATGCGAGGTCATCAAACAATATCTTGCGCAGGATGATATAGATCGTCCATATTGATCCGAGTATGAAAAATAGAATGCCGACCATCGACACCAGCCTGATAGGCGCAAAAGAGAATGCCACGAAGGAGTCGATGAATAACTTTATTTTCTTGGAAAAAGTCCATTTCGACTTGCCTACTTTACGTTCAGCCTTGTCGTAGTAAACGTTTTCCGATTTATACCCCAGCGTAAATATCTGTAGTTGAATGGAGGAGTTCAATTCAATGTTCTGGTCGAGGTTTTCCTTTACTTTCCTGTTGAAAAACACGATATCAAATCCTTTCCCTGGAAATTTTGGGCTGACGAATTTCTTCATCAGGTAAGCATAGAACTGTGAGAATACACTTTCGAAAAATGAGTTATTTGTTGTTTTACGAAAAGCGTAGACTATATCTGCCTCCTTTTCTTTCACCATTTGAAGGCTCAGGTCGATCAGGTCCAGGGGATCCTGCAGGTCGGCAGGAAGAAAAGTGATATAGTCTCCGGTAGCATGTTGTACCCCAGCTCTTACCGCGGCTTGTGCTCCAAAATTCTTTGACAGCTTGATGATCTTTATTTCGTAGTCACCGAATTGCAGCGATTGCAGCAATTCAATTGAATTATCAGTGGAACCGTCATCCACCAGGATGATCTCGGCCGAATACGGCTTGTTGATGAAAAAATTATTGACCGTGTTCACATAATTTTCAATATTGCCGGATTCGTTCAAAAAAGGACTGATAACACTGATCTTTGGTCGCATTTTTTTATAGTGGTTCGTTTGTTTAAGCAATACCGGGCAGCATTTATTGCTGACATGGGTCTGTACCTGTTTTAGTACTAATTTACCTGCAATGACATTGGAGACTTACTGAAATACAGTTTATCCATTAATGGACTTACGGGAATTGATGAGGTCAATGATGCCTCTCACCGAATTGAGTTCTTCAATTTCCTCCATTGATAAACCCAGGTCGAACGAATTTTCCAACTCAACAACCAGGTTCAGGTGATTCAGGGAATCCCATTCCAGCACCATCTCCTTTTCGGTATCGATGTCAACATTGATATCGTTTCCCATAGCAAGCTTAAAAACCTGCTGAACCGATTTCAACAACTCACTGGTCTGACTTTCGTTCATAACATTACGTATCATATAAAGCAGAAAATTAGTGAAAAATATTACAATTTCTAAGCAGTTATACCCTTTTTTGCTGCCGTTTCGAGCTTATCCATAAATAGCCTTGCCGGCTGATTCTTTGCTGTTGCTTTAAACAGGATTTCCTTCAGGTTTACCCCTTTTCCTGCCAGGTCATTTGTCACATACTCAAAAAACTCGTTTTCGATCAATCGACCCAGCGCACGGCAGCTCATCAGGAAATTACGCATAGTGCCGGCGCTTCCATCCAGTTCTACCAGGATCAGGCCCACCAGGCCGTAATCCCCGAATTTGTCCGACACCCGAAGGCCATAGACCAGGTTGCCGTCGGCAATGAACTTCTCGAGCGCTGCAATGCTGAGCGCTTCCTTATTAAAGTTGAACTGGTTGGTTTTTTCAGTAAGCTGCGATAATCTTGGCAAATCAGTCATATTATTGACGGTGATATCCGATTTGATACCAAGGCTTGCTATATATTCTTCAAATGAATGAACGCTTGATTTTATATCATTCCTTTTCTGCTCGGCGAGGTATTGTTCATTCTTCTCAATATCCTCCCGTGTCACCTGCTTTCTTTTAAAACAATAATCATCGCTCAACCGCAGGAAGTCATCATAAACCGGGGACAACTTTTTGGTGGTCACTTCTGGAAGAAGCAGGTTGACCGATTGTAGCTCGAATTCATTATCGTCTACAAATATGAACGAATCGAGCCCGATATTCAACTCCGTGGCGGCTTCTTTCAGGTTTTCGATCTTGTTCTGCCAGTTGACCTTTTTAATGAGGAAATCATCCCATTTAAGGGGCATGTTCAATTTTTCGAATGCCGCTTTCACATCCGCTTCATTATTCTTTGAGCAAAGCCCAAGAATAAAACCCTCCTTTTTCTTTTCCAGCAAAAACTCCTGGAACTGGAAGAACAACACCCCCTGGGCGTTGCGGTCGCACTGAATGCCCTCGACCCCGTCTTCACCAAGTATACCTTTCCAAAGTGTATTATCACAGTCAACCATGATGGCTTTCTTTTCCGGCGTTGACATAAATCGCATCATAGATGCGAGTTCTACGGCCAGCAGACCAATCATGTTTTTTGTATATGGCATCTGGTATAAAAAACCCAGCTTAAAATTATACGCATGGCTAATCCCAATTGATGCCAGCAGTTTTTTTACATCATAAAAGAAAACATTGCTCCTGACAAGTGTGTACTTCAGAAGTGTTTCCAGCTCAAGCACAGTTTGTTCATGCTGACCTATATTCCTCTTTAATACAGACAGGTGCCTTCCACTTGAAAATTGGTTGGACACCAGCACTGTGCCTGTAAACTGGTTTGCCACATTGCCCACCGCCTCCAGGATTTCTCCGATGTACTGGTCGGAATATCGATAAAAATAACTATCAAAATGTATGATCACTATCTCAATATCTTTCAATTGTCCGCCAATAGTCAGTAGCTCAGGAACAAGCTGGCCGGCATAAATATATTTTTTGACAACAATATCCTTTTCAGGCTCCCATTGCTTCAACACAAGGTCAAAGGTCACATCTGATATGATGGCGATATTCATATAATCTAAATAACGAATTCAACTATCTGCTTGTTCCGGTTGAAATAGAACCATACTTCGCGGTTATCGAACAGGATGGCTGGTAGTGGTCCCTTTATCTTGATCAGCTTTTGCGCCGATGCAAGTTCCATCAATTCCCCTGCCGAGTTCATCTCATAGCAAAGATGATGATAACCGCCACCGTTTTTTTGGAGAAAATTATAGGTAAAGGATTCTTCGTTAAGGGGCTGAATCAGCTCAATAAAGGAGTCGTTGAAATTGCTGTAAAGTGCCATTTTGCTGTTTTGAACAGGGTCGAACAGTTCCCTGACTTTTTTTTCAAATAGCAAGTTTTTTTCATACTGTTCAATATCTTTCACCACGTACCCGATATGATGCAATTTCATTGTCAATCGAAAAAATTTATAAGACTGATGATCTTATCATAATTAAAAGCCCTGAACCCTTCAGCGGTGATCTCCTGTACAATAGCTGTGACTGTTACAGAAGAATCTGATCCCACGATCACTTCTTTCCGTTCTATTTCCCGAAATCCCAGTTTGGTATGTTGCCGCCAGACTGCTTTATTCTCAATGTTTGTCTGGCAGTAGACAGATTTGAGACCCAGTTCTCCGAAGCACAGATCGAGCAGGAGGTATTCCGATTCAATAGCATGAACCGGATTGGTAACGATATACCTGCCAAACTCCCCTCTTCCGTCCACAATGTTGTAGATTGAGATCGTGCCTTTAAATTCGCCAGCGAGGTTAGTCACCTTGAAGTTTCGGGCCTTCTGATCTCCCTGGTTTTTCTTGATCCAGTTTATTTGCTCCTCAGAGCTTATGGGTTTTTGAAACAGGAATTTATTATGGGCAGGGTCGTTCCTCAACCTAAGGATATCCTCCGCGTCCGCTTCAGTTATTTCGGAAAGAATTGTCTTATTGCCCCTGATCGAGATCATTGGTTGCTTATATTAAATCTACCAGTTTTATCCCCTGGTATTGTGTTTCTTTCTTCAACAGTAGTTCTCCAACTTTTAAACCACCCGATTGTAAACGCGTGATCGGGTCATTGCCAATTGCCGATGGGAGTATTCCCATATGTCCCGAGTGTACGTGAGCCGGGTAAAACTCTACCAGGTCTTTGCAATAGGACTCATCAATATCACCCGCATACCTTAACAACAAAGCGCCTGGTGCGCCTTCACTTATTTTCCTCACGGGTATCGGCAGGTTATCATCACCGATCCAGGATCTGTCAAACGGGTAAGCGGTAAAGATCACGGCTTCGCTATTACGATAATTCTCAGGAATCTCAATGTCCGGAAAATTTCCAATCCAGTCAATGTCCATTCCCTCATAGTTATGCTTATTCCCTGCAGTATCACATACAGCCAATCCCTCGCAAACCCGGCTCAGCACTTTTGCAATAAATGGTCCGAAATCGTTATTGCAAACAAGGATGAATTTGTTTTTATAGGGACACATACCGGCGTCAAAGATCATCTTGAGAGCCATATCGCCCAGGTAATTGAACACATCCACACCAGGATGTCTCTCATTGGTAGCACCTACCACTATGCCGCGTTTTTTACAATGTTCAATATCCAGGTCAGCGTCGCGCCATTCCCAGGCTTCATACATTAAAGGTATTACAACATTATCTTTCGCGTACTGCAATTTCGCACTATCCAATGGCCGAAGGTGACCAGAGTTGGTGATGATATCAGCTTTGGCAATTATTTCAGGTGTCAGTGTATCGATCACTGTTAGCTTCAGATCGCGATCACCGAACTCGGCTAACAAATCGGTTGTTTTCTTTGTTACTTCCTCAACCGTTCCGTAGCGTGTGCTTTTTGTAAAGGCGTACACTTCTGCCCCTGCCAGTGCGGCCAGTACGGGTGTAACGATATAGGCGCCGGTTGCTGCTTCTGTTAAAACTACTTTGCCAGCAAGGTCCAGTTCCAGTCTTTTTATTGCTTCCTCGATCTTGTTTTTAATTGCCGGCATACTGGTTCACTACATTTATAACGTAATCTACATCCGAATCAGTCAACTCTGCATACATTGGCAATGAAACGCAATGCGCGGCCAGGTATTCCGAATTAGGGAAGTCACCCTGCTTATATCCCAGGTGCGCATATGCTTTCTGTAAGTGACAGGGCACCGGGTAGTGAAATGCAGCATTAATATTATTCTCCGCGAGATATTTTACAAACCCGTCTTTGTCTTCAGTTGTTACAACGAAAAGATGGAATACAGAGTCAGCCCAATCTGGTTGCGTTTGCATTTTGATCGCAGGATTTTTTATCTCTGTCAAATAGCGGCTGGCTATTGCCCTGCGACGATCGTTCCACCCCT
This sequence comes from Bacteroidota bacterium, assembly GCA_023429365.1. Taxonomy (GTDB): domain Bacteria; phylum Bacteroidota; class Bacteroidia; order Chitinophagales; family Chitinophagaceae; genus Terrimonas_B. The sequence goes on along the minus strand of JAEYVW010000010.1, from coordinate 12,113 downwards.
GCAGGTATTTAAGTTTTACACTCAGCGAAGCTCCTTCCAGTCCCCCCATACGATAGTTGTAGCCGATTTCGTCATGGTAATATCTTTCCACGCATCCGTGGTTGCGCAGGCTTTGCAGGTGTTTTGCATACTTCTCATGGTTAGTGGTGATACCACCGGCTTCGCCACAAGCCCCGAGATTTTTGCCGGGATAGAAACTAAAGCAGGCCATTTCACCAAAACCTCCGGCAGGTTTACCCTTGTATCTTGCTCCCTGCGCCTGGGCGGCATCTTCAATAAAGAGCAGGTTATGTTTTTTACAAATCTCTGCAACAGCATCAATATCGAAAGGCTGTCCGTACAGGTGTACACCGATTATCGCTTTGGTGCGGGGACTGATCTTCTCCTCTATTTTGGTTACATCGATCTCCCATGTGTTAGGATCGCAGTCCACAAACACGGGTGTGGCACCGGCATGACTTACACCCCAGGCAGTAGCGATAAATGTATTGGCAGGAAGGATCACTTCGTCACCCGCGCCAATCCCCAAAGCCAGCATAGCCAGGTGCAGGGCGGTGGTACCATTGCTTACACCCACAGCATATGGTGTTTCACAAAATTCCGCAAAAGCTTTTTCGAATTCAGCGACAAAAGGGCCACCTGAAAAAGCGGTCTTTTCGTATACTTTTTCAAAAGCTGCAAATATTTCTTCCTTTACCTGACTGTGTTGTCCGCCGAGGTCGAGACAGGGTATCTTCTTGTCTATGATTGTGTTTACCATTTGTACGTATAATTAAATTGTTTTAATAACTTTTGCCGGGCTTCCTGCCACAACGGTATTGGGTGGTACATCTTTTGTCACTACCGCTCCTGCTCCCACCAACGCATTTTCACCAATTGTAATCCCGCAAAGGATCGTCGCGTTACTGCCAATTGAAGCACCTTTTTTTACATGTGTCTCGATCACTTTCCAGTCAGCGTCGGTTTGCTGACTGCCGTCAGCATTGGTTGCACGGGGGAATAGATCGTTGGTAAACATTACACCATGGCCGATAAACACATTGTCCTCAACGTGCACTCCTTCGCATAAAAAGCTATGGCTGGAAATTTTACAATTCTTACCGATAGAAACACCTTTCTGTATTTCTACAAAAGCGCCCACTTTGCTATTGTCGTCGATACTGCAGCCGTAAGCATTAACAAAATTGAATATGCGAACGTTCTCACCCACTGTTACATTATTCAGGCTCTGCTTGTCATTATTTATTGTGATCGTCTGCATGTTATTTTATTTTAACCTCGCGGCCTTTATTTTTTATTGATTCCTGTGAGGCTTCGAGTATTTTGACCACCTGCATGCCCAATTCCGCGCATGCCAGCGGCTTTCTTTTCAGGCTGATCGACTGGATAAAGTCGTTTGCAACGCCGGACAATGCCTCGGATAAAGATATTTTAGGAATATAAACGTCACCGGTACGATAGTCAACCATGATCTTGGTTTTTTCTTCGTCGGTGGTATGGTTATAGCTGGTATCGTACACCCGCACTTTCTCGGAAGGTTCGAGGTCATTATATACGATCATTTTTTTGTCGCCTCCGATCAGGGTCTGCCTTACTTTCACCGGTGAAGTCCATGAGCAGTTGAAGTGGGCGATAAAGTCTGAATTGTAATTGACCGTCATGTAGGCGATGTTCTCAATATTATTCCGGGTATGAGAAATACCGGTAGCGTTGATGCTCACGGGTGCTTCAGTGATCAGGTATGTCAGGATCGAAATATCGTGTGGCGCCAGATCCCATAACACATTCACGTCTGGCTGGAACAAGCCCAGGTTGATACGGGAGGAATCAAAATAGCGGGGTGTGCCAACAATATCTGACTCGATCAGTTCTTTCATTTTCTGAACGGCTCCAGTGTATAGGAAGGTATGATCGGCCATAAGGGTCAGGCCTTTTTTGGCAGCCAGTTCTATCAGTTCCTCAGCCTGTGCTACCGTCGAGGTCATTGGCTTCTCGATCAAAACGTGTTTACCGTTTTCAAGTGCCTTTTTTGCCAGTGCATAGTGTGTAAATACCGGGGTGGCAACTACTACAGCATCTATTTCCTTGTCCTGGATAATATCCTCAGCTGTAGCCACTCCATTTATAGAAGGGAAAATCTTAGCAAGCACCGCCAAACGCTCGGGGCGTCCGTCTGCGACTGCTTTTACTGTACAATCTTTTGTGTTGAAAAAATTTCTAACGATGTTGGGTCCCCAGTATCCATAGCCGATAACGCCCAGATTAATGTTTGCCATTGCGAACGAGTTAATAGTTTATTTTAGGGTTTAGAATAAATCGATCTCCGTTTTCCACTTAAATCTTCGGACTTTCATAGGCGCTATTACCGGTGGGACCAGTTAGAACCAAAATAGCATTCCAGGATTGAAAAAAGAGTAAATGATAGGATTATGGGTACTTATATGGGTAGCTAGCTTCTCTAAATTACGTCTTACGCGGGACACTTCTACCCCGGCTACCGATCATATGAGGCTTATGGTATTTGCTACCACGAGTCCAAAAGTATAAAAAAATAAAAATTATTCAAATCTTTTTGAGAATAGTTCTGAAATTTCGTTAATCTACGTAAAAACCTGGTATACTAAGAACTTAAGGTGTAACTGCAGGTTCATTTTGCTCAGGGTTTCCTAATCTCGGAAATCACTATTATTTTTAACCCTCCATTCCGATTAACCACCCCATCCGGAAAGCCACCATCAAAGACAAACCCTGAAAACGAAACGACCGTCATGACGCAAAAGAACAATTTCCAGACCTTATTTGAAAATATGAGCCAGGTGGGATTTATCCTGCTGGTCGTACTTTACCAGGTCATCTTTATGTTCCAGGGCATGGATTTCCTGGACGAAGGCTTCACCGCCACCTTTTATCAGCAGTTCTTCAATGATCCGGCATCGGTACAATATAATTTTATGTACTGGCTCTCAGGCCTGGTAGGTGGAGTTTTTGTATCAGTTTTCCCCGACACCGGTTTATTGGGTCTGCGGTTTCTCGCTATTGTTTTTACCACAGCCAGCATCATGGTGGTCTATAACCTGCTCAAGGACTACCTTAATAAAGGATATCTCCGGATAGGATTGCTGCTGGTAGTCATGTGTGCCTGTCATAACCCCAAGATCTTTCACTACAATTTTCTTTCTGTTTTATTCTATACGCTTACCGCCAGTCTTCTTTTTCATGGCCTTAAGAAAGATAAGATCTGGATGTTCCTGGTAGCAGGTGCACTGGTGGGTATGGACGCTTTTGCGCGACTCCCGAGTATTGTCAATCTTGGCCTGGTGCTGGCGATTGTATTTTATGGCATTTTAAATAAGAGTGCTATTAAAAAGATGGTCATCCAGTCATTTGGATTTTTTGCGGGCTTTTGTCTTGCTGTGGCGGCCATGCTTTTGTTGATAAAATCGATGGGACATTTCGATGTGTATGTAAACGCCTTTAAGCTGGTCACGCAGATGGGGCAGGCCGATGGTGAATCTGCCTATGGCATCATGATCCTCCTGCGCAATTTCCTCGGTTCTTACAGCGACGCGTTGGTGTTCACCACGTACATACTCGCGCTTATCATCATTGCGGCAGTGGCGCCACGTTGGCTGACTGAGGAATGGAAAGTGCCCCGCTGGATTGCTTCAGTAATAAAATATACCTGCCTCATTGTAGCCTGCCTGATCATGTTAAAAGGTCTTGAAATCCTCATGCGCTGGTATGTAGGACTGGTACTGATCAGTTTTGCATTGATCATGCTTTCAAAAGCCAGCAAAGAGATCAAGACATTGATGCTGATAGGTACCTATATCACGGCAACTTATGCCCTCGGGAGCAGCGCTGGCATATTTACCGCAGGCATACATGTTTTCTGGATCTCGGTGCCAATTGCTATTGACTATTTCCTGGGAATAAGAAGTTTTGATTTCAGGATTAACCTTGCCACCAATCACAATACGGTTTTTAATAATGATGCGATAGCCAGGGAGCCGCAGTTCAGAAGCTTTAAGGCGGCCATACTTGTGATAACTGTAATCGGTTGTCTTTATCACCAGTGGTTTTACCCGTTGCATGATGAGAGCAGCAGGCTGGGAATGTTCTATTCCGTAGATAATAAATACGTGAAGGGTGTGCTGACTACAAAAGAACGGGTAGAAGCAACCAACGAACTACTGGAGGCCAGCAAGGATTTTGTGAAACCAGGTGATTATGTCCTGGCTTTTCATTCGCTGCCCATTTACCACTATATGACCAAAACCCGTCCTTACACGCGCAACCCGATGCCCTGGTATTATGTATCCAGTGCGTTTAAAGAGCAACTTCATAAAGCGGTGGAAGAAACCCGGATACTTCCTGTTGTGGTCATGCAGAAAATAAAAACCACCCCCAACGATCACAGTGCCTGGCCTGACCTATGGCCCACGGATTCTATTTTTCACAAACCTGACGCTGATATTCGGACCATCCGCCAAAAGCAGTATATGGATGAATTCCTGGAGAAATATGACTACAATGTTGGATGGGAGAACGAATTATTTAAAATAATGACTCCGCCGGCCAGGAATGAACAACCCGCTGTCAGAACAGATGAATAAAATCTCAAACTTATTGCGCCAGTGAAATCCTCACCTGCAACCCACCCCTGGTATTGGTGATAGGGAAGGCATTACTGATCTTCGGAATATTCCGGTTTTGTTCGAAATATAATTTCAGACTGATCCTGTTGTTCAGGATATAGTCGATTGACGGCGCAACCCTGATCACTTTCTGCCCTGCTGTTCCAAATGATGTCCCCTGGTCCAGCTTACTATTTGCGGTTGCATCGTCGCGGATGCTGAAATCAAAGCGGAAGGTGACATCGTTATCCAGTTTCATTCCTTTTTTACCAATCTTCACATTCTTCAAAAGTGGTAAACCTTTCTTTCTCCAGTTGAATCCAAATGTCACCTCATTGGACCTGTTCTCGGCCAGTTGGTAATCGATCAGGCTTAGGCTGAGCGACCTGGTCTTCCTGTATTCCAGACGAATGGATAACTGGTTGGTAAAGGTCATATCTACCTCAAACAGCGGATCGAAACTTTCCTGGATCGTGATATTCGGGATAAGGAAGTATGGGATATAGTTGCCGGTAAGTGTATCCACAAACGATGGGTAAGCTACACGTAAAGGATCCTGGAACAAAAGGGCTGTATTGAAGCTATTCATCGAAAGTGTGCTATGGTAACCGTGTTTGATATTGACGTTGGTAAATATCTTATCCAGCCCCGGTATACGTGATAAACCGTTGTAGGTAACCGTCCAGTTGGGTTTTGGCATCAATCCTTTGAAGGGATTAGAGCGCAGGTCGGGGTTATTATTTTTAAATAAGGTCACCGATGAAGGATCTTTACCTGAATACGCAGCAAGGAAGGCCGGGATCACTACCTCCTGTGCGTAACGGCCATAACCCTGCACATAACCATCGGGATTGGTGGGATTATTACTGGCATAGGGGTTCAGTCCTTTGAGCCGGTTGGAGAGTGACAGCCTGTTTGCTTCAAACTGTTTAAAGGTTTCTGAGATCACATTCGGATCAAACTTTGTAAACATGGTCTGGTAGGAAATATAGCTGATGCTGAAACTTCCCATTGCATAGGGATTCAGTCGTGTTAGACCAACCGCATCAAACTTACTGGTGTCTTTATACAACTCAGAGTATTGCTTGCTGAATGACTTGTCAAGATTGAGGTCAATATTCAAATCGCGGAACGGACTTACCTGCGCGGTGATATTCAAACGCTGGCTATAGCGTTGCTGGATCATGGCCGATACAAGTGTATCCATGCTCAACAATCCTTTGGAACCAAATCGGTTGATCCAACTTGTATCAGGTTGATACCCGAAGATAAAGTCGAAGCCAGGATTTCCATTCTTGATATTTGCACCAAGTATTCTGGTGCTGTCCATATACCCGGGCAACATGGTGCCGAGGTCTTCATTATATTGTATACCTACCCTCTTAACAGATGTTGCCACACCGCCTACCAGCCTGGCTACTCCACCCACATCAGGCAGTTGATTCTTTCTTTGTTCCCTGATCCTTCTACGTTCTTCCCGTGCCATGCGTTTCGCATCGCGGCGTGCTTTACGAAGTTCTTTTGCCGACATGGTTGCCTTCAATGAATCGGGAATGTCAAAATTGGGCTTTGGTTTCTTTTCCGCTGCGTTGCGTGCCTGCCTTGTATTAGAAGTGTCTCTTGTTCGGTTAGGTGAAGGCGCCGTGTTGATCGCACGCAGAAAGCGTGATTTATTATATAGTTGTTCGAAATTAAGTTCACCATTGATCGTCCGGGTTTGCGTATTCGACAAGGTATTGCCTAGTTCGCGGGCCAGCAGGGAGGCAGCCAGCCAGTTATATTGAGCGCTATAAGATGCACGGAGGGTTGTCCAGTCCAGCAAGGGGAATTTTTCCGTGGGAACATTATAGCTCAAAGTCGCCTGTTGGGAATACTGGGTATTTCGGCCTCCTTTAAAAATGTTCTTCTTAATAGTATCCTTTTTCGAATCCGTATCGATTCGTCCAAAAGGCTCATCAATCCTGGCATTGTTGGTAGCAGTAAAATCCAGCGTGATGGAACGCGTGATGGGCCATTGCAAAATATAATACCGGTCGAACGTGAAATACTTATCGTATGTCTCGGGTATTTTATAGGGACCGCCGCCTACATTTCGCGGCCTGGTCGCACCAAACTGCCGGAAGATATCAGCCCTGAAAGAAAGCTGTGATGGAACGTAATTGAAGTTAAGATCCTTGATGAGTGTAAGCCATTTTGATTTTGACTTCAAATTCTTAAACGGCTCCAGGAATTTTGGCTGTGGAGCATAGTTGTAACCCAATGCACCGCGGGTCCTGCGCATCTCATAATTTTCAATCAGCGGATTGTGTTGCTGGGTTTCCATGTAGGAATAGTTCAGGTCAAAATTGGTGACGCTCCAGATCTTAGGTTGCTTACCATCTGTCTTTACTTTTTTGACATTGGTAAAATTCACCGTTTTGATCGTGGTGATATCCTGTGCATTATTCCGGATCGAATCTTTAGCGTCCCGGCCCTGGGTATAGTCGAGTTTATCTTTTAGTTTAATGTCGAGATCATAAGGATCATATTCAGGCGTGCTGGTAATACGGCTGATGCCGGCATAAACCGGGATCTGTATTCCGAGTTGTTTGGGCAACAATTTACCAGCATCGATATTGGCGGAGATATCGAAAGTATAAAGATCTTCTCGGCTTCTTTCATTGACCCTTTGCTCCAGTGTACCAAATCCTCTTGAACGCGCCGTACCAGCAAAGGTCAGGCTACCCAGGTCGGCAAGTTTAATATCTACCCTTCCCAGTGCGGCCCAACCGCCTTTCTCATCAAGATGTGAAAACCGGAGCTCATTGAACCAAACTTCAGCACAGGCATTGGGGAGATTGGTATTCTCTACGGAGAGCAACATACCTTTTACTTCACCAAGATTAGGATTCCCGATCACTGCGAACCGGCGTCCGTCAGGCATTACTTCACTATAATATTGTGAAGTAGACCAGCCCTGCTGGTTTCGTCTTGATTTCAGACGATTCAGTTCCTGCAGGTCGAAGTCGAGATTGTTGGCTTCAGGCCATACCCGTAAACTATCCCGTTCACCCCAGCTTGTTTTTTTGAGCGGCACTCTTATCTCATAATAGTTGCCCTGGAAATCGCTACCGATCCTGACGATAGCTGTAAGCGAGTTATCCTGGATCGCCGCGTCACTGCCGGTACCCTCCGCATGAATGAACATGTGCATCTTACCGTATTGGCGCATATCCATGTTAAAGGTTTTGAATACACCTCTTGATTCACCGGTTGGAAGATTACAGAGCTGTACGCTCAGGGCCTGCTCATTGAGGAAAAGTTGTACGTTGTTATTACTTAATTGTTGTTGTCTTTCTATACCAGGAGGGCTAACGTAGTTGACTGGCAGACGCTGGTCGTTTTCCTCGAGGTTAACCGCGAGTGTATTGAATTCAACAGGATCGTTGGGAGGCAGACCTACATACTGTCCGGTAGTATCGATCTGGTATTGAAACTGGCGCCACTGATTTCTTACGAGTTCAAGTTTACCAAAGCGCATCACCACCTCCTCCTGGAAGCCTGTTACAAACATGCGTATAAAGCGTACCGATTTAAAGTCGGGGATATTCCCCACTTTGGATTCAAAATCGGCAACAGGGATGCGGAACAGATACCAGCTCTCAGTTCTTGAACTACCATCGGGCAGGCTCACGTTTACTTGTCTTCTGTCGGTAATAAAATTCGTTCCAACCAGCATATTGGGCTGGATGTCTACTTTATACTGGAAATATTCTTCTGTTTCACTCAGGGTGTTATCGCGGTTCAGTTCTTCCGCATCGGGATATTGTGTAAATGCATTTACAAACTGGCTGTTATTGTCCGATACCGGAGAGTTACCGTGAGGGTTGTTGATATGCTTATACCTTTCAAGAATACCCACACCGGCTGCATCATAAGATGGGTCACGATATGGTTTGAAATTATCCGCCGCGGGATCGGTCATGGCAATGGCTTGTGCAGCAGGTGGCAGGCTGGAGATATAGGCGTCGAACTTCACGCGCTCTTCATCATCAGTCAAACCATCTAAACCAACGTCCTGGTATTGCCGGTCATCGGGATCATTGCTGAAAGCATTGGTTACCTGTAAGGGATTGGTTGGAACCTTGCCCCAAACAGTATTATTATCTACCTGTGCGTTATTGGTAGGCGTCGGTAAACCATTTTCATATTGTCTCTTTCCATCTTTAAGGATGTCTTCCGAAATAGTACCGAGGTTAAAGAATAACTGACCGCCGGAACTACCTGGATTTAATACATAAGGATCCTGCATCCAGAATTCGATGAATTCGATATTGCTGGTTTCGAAGTCTGTTTGATCGATGTTGCGCATCAACCCGGCCCATGCCTGGGATGGGTTGGCTAAAGTTCCATCGCTGTTGATTCTGCCGGGACGATATTCGAAATTGTAAGGACCTTTTTCGCGTGGATAGAATGATATATCGAATGTTGTCAATAAACCCTGTCCGAAGTCGGTAGTACGCTGGGGGAATATCTCACGCTGTAATACCTGGCGGGTTTCAGGTTTTGACAATTCAGCGGGATTGTTTTGATAAGGATTGTTATTATTTCCTCTTTCCTGCAGCACTGGCTCGATATTATACCAGGCGATCTTGGCGCGATTGTATCCGCTAGCCAGATCGTTGTTCAATGATGATTCGGGAAATAATCCATTTCCCTGGGGAACAGAAGCAAGGTTCCAGCTGATCAGGGGAAACCGAAGGTCGATACCTGAACGGGTTCCTTCGAAATCATCGATAAACATCTGACCAGCACTACCCTTTCCAATTTGAGGTGCGTGGCCAGGTTGCAACATAGCAGCTTCTGCGTAGGCAGTAATAGAAGAACTTTCCTGGGAATTATAAAAAGGAAGTTTGTTTAACCATTTCGTTAGACGCGGCCATTCGCTGCGGTAATCTGCATCGATACCATACATTGTATTGCGAATGGGGTCATCACCATATGCTTGTTTTACAAAGAACGGACGCTCACCCAACCTTGCAATGGTACCACCCAACGTCAGTTTGCTATTGGCAAAATAATCCAGGCGCAAGCCCATGTAATTTCTTTGCTGTATACCAAATGCTGCCTGGTTTTCATACTGGATATTAACAGGCACACCGGAATTAATGATAGCCTGGTTGATCACACGCAGCGTTCCCAGATCGTAATTGATCTCGTAGTCGATATTTTCCTGGAGGGTTTGTCCGCCTGCAGTAACTGTTACCGAACCACGTGGTATATTAAACCCAAGTTGATAATCGCCTGTTGAAGAACTTTTTGATTTACCATTTATTTCAAACCGGTTCAGGTTGGCATAAGTTTGTGCGATCGCCTTGATAGTATCGTAAAGAGGGTAATACAGGTATTTATCACGTTCCACCTGGGATGGATATACGTACTCCAGGTCGCGGCCGAAAGGTTCCAATACGGGGAAGATAACCCTGCTCATGGATGAGATGATTGTAAATCCTTCAATAAAGTCGAAGACGCCATCAGGCTGCGGGTCATTTTGATTATTCAGCCGGTCGAGATTTACAAGCGAGATCAGTGGTTGACCCTGGTATTGCGGTAGCACATCATTCGGTGGCAAATATCTTTTTTCACCAAGGCTGGGTTCTTCATACAACACGTCGAGTTTGAAGTCTGTTCTTTCCAACTGGCCATAACCCACTGAATACACGTTTTTCATCATCAGGTCCCAGATCGGGAGATTGGTACGCTGCGATGTAGCTTTTAATAATTTCAGGAATAAAACCCTTTGCGAAGTACCGAGGGTATCGGGTGGCACATCCTGCGAAAATTCGCCCACCTGGAAAACACGCCCGTTGTAGGTGTACTGGAAAGCAACACCCAGCACTTCATCCGGCTGCAATGGCTGGTTAAGCGAAAGAAAACCGATCTGTGGATTAAAATAATAGTCGGTGGGCATCAATTTGCGGGCGAAGGTTTTTTCAAAATCCTGTACTGAGCGAAGACCCATACCTGTGAGCACACTTTGAACCAGTGAGGAATTACGGCTATTTGGATTAGAAAGTATATTCCGATAAAGCCCATTGGCACCATTGTCGGGTAATGCATTAGGGTTTCCTGGTGGGCCGATAAAAGGATCGCCTTCACCAAGGTCCATCAGGGCTACGATATCACGGGTATCCGTAGTTGCGCCGGTTCTGTTCGTCACCCAAACCTCCATTCTTAAGATCTGTACGCCAGATTGCACAAGCGGCAACCTGCTCATCGCAGTGTTGTAGTTATTACGGAAATATTGCGCCAGCAGGAAGTGCCGGTTTTCTTCGTACTCATCCGCTTTTAACGAAAATGTTTGCAGGGCTGAGCCACCTGCCATATCGAGTGACTGGCGTTGCGCCCTTTGATTGGCCAGTACGCCGGTGACGAAAAGTTTTCCAAATTGCAGCTGGGTTTTTATACCAAACAATGACTGCGCACCAGGAATCAAAGTTCCTTTGGAGGTAAAATTGACATTACCCAGTTGGAATTGCTTGATGATCTCATCATCCTTGCCCTGGTAATTGAGGTTGAGCTGGTTCTCAAATTCGAAATTGGCCAGGGTGTTATAATTGATCGGTAATTTTAGTTTGTCGCCAATATTGGCGTCCACCTGTAACTGCGCGTTCATGTTGAAGTCAAGGCCACCATTGCGTCTTGCCCGTTCCGGCAGGGTTGGGTTATTGATATTTTGGCCCTGGTAACCTGCCAGCAGATCAACATAGCCGGATGGCTTTATATCAATCTTCCCTACTCCCACGATCCTGTTGAACCAGCTTTTCGGGGCATTGATCTTTGGCTTGAACAACCTGCGGTTCATATCCACGAGCTGGTCGGCCCGCTTACGGAAATAAGCGTTCTCATCTCTTTTGCCCTGCAGGCGGAGAAATTCGTCACGGCCCATCGAAACCGGGGTGCGATAATTGGTGGAACCGATCTTTTCGATAATGTAATACTCACCGGTCAGGGGATCGTACTGTACATTTCTTTTTATAAATCCCGTGTCCTTCAGGTCGAAGGGGTTGCGATTAGGGTTGGAAAATGGATCGCCGTAACGGTCGGTCAGCGGGTAGCGAATCGTATCTTTTTTGGTGGTATCGGCCGGGTTTTGGTAAAAATGAGCATATGATTGGCCACTAATGGCCAGAAAGATGGTAATAACTACCAACGTACGGAAGATATGGGCAGTAGTAATGTCCAAGATTTCTCAGAGTCAATTAGTCCAGTAATAAATGTTCATCAGAGGATACGCAGGGCTTTTTTGATCAGCTCTTCGACAGGGAGGCCAGGCTCTGAAGCCAATACCTTTTTTACCGCCTGTTCTGCTGCTGAACGGTTGATACCTAATGCCGTCAGAGCATTTAACGCATCTTGGTGCAAAGTATTGCTTTTCAATGTGGGAATATTTGTATCGAGGGGGTGTTTTGCAAGTTTATCCTTTAATTCAACCAC
>JAEYVW010000499.1 GCA_023429365.1 Bacteroidota bacterium | reverse complement strand
AATATTACAATCAAAAGTATGGGCGGCTTTTAAAAATCCTGGAGTGGGTATTCACTATCATTTTCACTATAGAATATATACTCCGACTCATCAGTATCCGCCGGCCTGTACTTTATATGCTGAGTTTCCTGGGTATTGTTGATCTGCTGGCCATCATACCCAGTTTTCTAAGTATCGCATTCGCCGGAGCACAATCCCTGCTTGTTCTGAGAGCTTTGCGTTTGCTGCGGATCTTCAGGATCTTCAAACTAACACATTTCCTTTCAGAAATTAGGTTTTTAAGAGGCGCCATCACGGCAAGTTTAAAAAAGATTACGATCTTTCTATTGGTGGTAATTACTCTTGTAATCATCCTGGGTTCGGTAATGTACCTGGTTGAGAAAGATTTCAACAGCGATTTTAAAAGTATTCCTGACAGTGTTTACTGGGCCATTGTAACCATCACCACCGTAGGTTACGGGGATATGAGTCCGGTGACGGTGATAGGAAAATTCGTTGCGGGGGTGATCATGTTAACCGGTTATGGAATTATTGCCGTACCGACCGGTATTATAACTACCGAGATGACACTGGCCCTGCGCAGAAGAAAGGAAAAACATGAAGCATGCCCAAATTGTGGGCGGGAAGATCATGACGCTGATGCCAAATTTTGTAAGAGTTGCGGTACCCGGCTATAAGTGGGAACAACTTAGGAAAACCATCTATCGACAATAAACTTGCTAAATTTTCTTTTATGGGACAAGAAAAAAAGAAATCCTACATCGCCCGCAACCTTGAATGGATCACACTTTTGATCCTCATTATCGGCGGCTTACTTATTATCTGGCAGATATTCTTTTAAAATCATAAAATCACACGCTTTTCGGCAGACGAATCCATCGCTCCGGTCTGAAACTTGTATTACAAAGTAAAAAAAGCAACTATGAATCATAAACAAAAACTGGAAGACCTGAATAAGGAAACCATACATCAATTGGAGGAGTACCTTAAAAGTAAAGGCGAATTGAAGGAAGATGAACATCTAAGGGTGGTACGGGCACGGGAAGATTGGCAAACTGCCTGGAATAAGGTCATGGAAGCCCTGATCGTGCTTGAACGACTCGAAATTTAGTTGGCCATAATTCCAGATATGGTATGGAAACCCTGCTCCAACAAATTATTGATTTTGCTACGCGTGCACATGGCAGCCAGCGGCGAAAGTTCGCGGATGAACCTTATATCAACCATCCTGTACGGGTAATGAAAATTTGTCGCCTACATACCCATGATATGTGTGTGCTGTCAGCAGCTCTCTTGCATGATGTGCTCGAAGATACTTCTACTTCCAAAGAACAGATACATGATTTCCTGAAAACAGTCATGAGCCATGAAGATTGCATCCGGACGCTTAAATTGGTAGTAGAGTTAACCGATGTATATACAAAAGATCAATACCCGGATCTTAATCGACGACAGCGTAAAGCGAAGGAATTCGAAAGACTGGCAGGGGTCAGTGCACAGGCTCAAAACATCAAGTACGCGGATATCATCGATAACAGCCAGGATATTAGCAATGCCGAAGCAGAGTTTGCGCGGATCGCACTGCATGAATATAAGACCCTCGTCAGGGTGATGGTTGCAGGTAGTGCCGAACTTCGCAAAAAAGCGGGAGAAACGGTTGCCGTTTATTTAACGGCACTTAAACAAACCAACACCCAAAAGAAATAATTCATACATGCACGGAAAACTCCTACCTGTAAAATTTTCTCTTATCTGTCTTATATTAGTATTGTTGATGTCTTCCTGCAGGAAAGATGAAGGCCCCAGGTTACTTGAGATGATGGAGCTTGACGACTACCCTTCGGGATCGGGACTTGCATGGTTTGGAAAAAAGCTATATGTCATGGGTGATGACGCAACCTGGCTCTTACAGATGGATTCGGCTTTCAACAAAACAGACTCCATCAGTCTGTTTTCATCGCAGGGTAGAATTCCAAAAGAAACAAAACCTGATATCGAGTCGGTCGCGGAAATCTATTTAAATAAAAAACGGTTGCTGTTATTAACCGGTTCGGGTTCTCTGGCGCCTTACCGAAATCTACTTTTGGTTTATGATCCCGCCAGCCGGGAAAAAAAGGAATACCGGCTTGATACATTTTATAACAGGCTTAATGCAGAAGGCCTGGGTGAATTAAATATTGAAGGATCCGCTGCGATCCCTGCGTTTACTGTATTAGCCAATCGTGGCAGCCGGGATTTTCCGAGGAATTACCTGGTATTTACTTCTAACCGTTTTTGGGAAAAACAGGATATCGCTTCATTGAAAATTGTAAAAGCGGGTATACAGAACGATACAGCTTCTTTTACCGGTATTTCGGGCATGGATTACTCATATAAAACCGACCAGTTGCTGATCACGGCCTCAACCGAGAATACATTTAATAGTTACGATGATGGCTCGATCGGGAAAAGCTATTTGTGGATCGTCAATGATATTTCATCAAAAAGAAGATTGGATGCGATCAATCCTGACAGGATCATTGACCTGGAGGTAGTGGATACCAGGTTTAAAGGTCATAAAATTGAATCTGTAAGTATTATTTCTGAAGAAAAGGGACGGAAAGAACTGGTACTGGTTGCAGACAATGACAATGGTGATACTGTTTTGTTCAGATTGATAATATAAACATTATTTATTACCGGGATAAAATCTTACTACATCAAAGGCTAAATAAGCTTTCGGTTAACTGGCACGTTTTATGAGCCCATACTCATAAAGAATTCCGATGACAACCCGATCTGAAGCGCAGACATTACAGGTATTTAGCACCGTATTTAGCCATAAAGGACATATTCCACCTGAGTATACCTGCGACGGGAAAAATATTAATCCGCCTATAGAAGTAAACAGGATACCGGAAGGAACAAAAAGCCTCGCCCTTATCATGGAAGATCCGGATGCACCACGTGGCGTTTTTGACCATTGGCTGGTGTGGAATATTTCACCCAATGAAGCGATAGCGGAACAAACAACTCCCGGCGTACTCGGGCTGAATGATTTTGGTAAAACTGAATATGGTGGCCCCTGCCCACCTTCCGGTGTTCATCGATATTTTTTCAAAGTCTTTGCATTAGATACCAAACTTGATCTTGTGGCAGGCGCTGATAAAACAGCTTTATTGGATGCCATGCAGGGCCATATACTCGCCGAGGGTGAACTGATGGGGTTGTATCAACGCAGGAAAAAGTCAGTCGAAGAGCAGGACGACTAATAGTTTACACTTAGTTTTTCTATTATTTTAATATGTAACGCAAGTTTTGTTGTGATTATATGTATGTGAAAGCGTAATTTTTGTAATTTACTTTCCATATCATTTATCACTATGAATATCTTAGAGCACAGCTAGTCCGTTGTCCTGTGTTTGCGTGACATAATTAAAGTCTTGTGGAAACATCAAATAGTTATTTACGATTAAATGGTCTTTCACTTCAACAGCGGCTTCCTCTATTGATATGTATTCTTTTGCTGACGCTGATGATTCTTTTCAGCTGGATCTCATACCAGGGTGTAAAAAACGCAGCTATTAATACCGGGAAGGAAAGGTTGGTTTCTCTCACCTCCCAACTGGGTTCGATGTTTTCCCAGTCGATGTCCACTCTTTCCAATACAACAAGAATCCGTGCTAATCATGCTTCCATCATAAGATTTCTCGCTGATACCAATTACTATCGCGATTCGGCGATGCATATCCTGGAGGGCATCAGGCAGGACAGCACTTCGGTGTTGGTAGATCTTTTCAATGCAAATGATCAGCTGGTACTTCGTTCATCCAGGCGTTTGATAGATGAGCGTGTGAATTTCGATTCGATAACTGTTCAACTTTCGCTTAAAACCGACACTTCGGTTGGAAATATTTATCTTCTCAGCGATTCCATGTACTATCCCGTGGTACAGCCTGTGTGGATGAACCAGCGTATCATTGGCTCGATGGTAAGGTGGAGGCTGCTTTATACAACACCACAAACGATAGAGCAGCTGTCGCAGCTGATGGGAACAAAAGCTACGCTCTATATTGGAAACAGCGACGGTTCACTATGGACAGATCTTGTTAAGCAGGTCGGGTATCATATGCCAGACTCTATTCGACTCAATGAACCAATTGAACATCGCAATCCGGAACGAGGAAAATTTTTTGCTGCTTATAATAGAATACAAAATACGCCATGGCTGGTGTCCCTTGAATTTTCACAACAAAATTTACTCGACCCTGCCAATCGTTTTCTGCAATGGATGGTCATTGGCGGGCTTATCCTGCTGGGGATCGGAATTTTGCTCGCCTGGATCATGAGCCGAAATATTATTCGTCCGCTCAACCGACTAACGGAAGCAGCATCTGGCATTGCCCACGGCAATTATATTCCTACTGAGGGAGCGGACCGACGCGACGAAGTGGGTAAACTTGCCCGTGCTTTCAACACCATGCTCGGACAGGTGCGCGAGGCGAGACAGGGACTGGAACAAAAAGTTGTGGAATCTGGGGAAATGAATGAACAGTTAAGAAATCTCACTGCACACCTGCAAAATATCCGGGAAGAAGAACGCATACATATCGCTCGTGAGATGCATGATGAACTGGGGCAGGTTCTTACAGCTTTTAAAATGGATATTTCATGGCTGCAAAAAAGGTTAGGCGAATCCGCGGAACAACCTACTCGTGAAAAGCTGGTGGAAATGTCGAAGCTGGTAGATGATGCCGTGATCTTTGTAAGGAAAGTGGCTTCGGAGCTCAGACCCAGTGTGCTCGATGATTTTGGACTGGTATCGGCGCTCGAATGGCATAGCGGGGAGTTTCAGAAACGGTTTCAAATAGATGTTGATTTCAGATCCAATACAAGAGAAGTGCACACATCAGCCCTGGTTGCAACAGGTTTATTTCGCATGTACCAGGAAACCCTCACTAATGTTGCCCGTCATGCTAATGCGAGTAAAGTAACCACCCGCCTGGAATCAAAGAACGGTCTGATTTCCTTATCCATTCGCGACAATGGCCAGGGATTCAATCTCAATAATGGCGACCAGAAGCGAAAGACGCTGGGTTTGCTGGGTATGAAAGAAAGAGCCGCTATGATCGGCGGACACCTGGAGATCAGAACAGCACCGGGTGAAGGCACTACAATCCTAATAACCGTATCGGACCAGCAGGCTAATTAGCCACCATCCCTGTAGAACAAATTCGACATTGCTACACTTCCCACAACTACCTGACAATAATAGATGATTCTATTTTCTGGGGCACAACTTCGTCGTTACTTTGATTCTGCAACCAGTAGATCATAACAAGCCATCATCCCTCACCCCAGGGGGTGAAATCCAATATTCTTTTTTTATAATCTCAAACCTGTTGAAGATGTACGATTTACCGACCGAAACTGTTTGTAGGGAAGCACTTCACGCGCTGGTAGACCATCTTAGTACCAGTTTTTTACCCGCTGCGGATCGCAATCACAACTATTTTATCAATGAGATTCCCCGTGACCTCAATATCGAGCACAACCAGGAATGGGTAGCGTCTGTGATCAGTGGTATGATATCCTCCGCGATCCAAAACACAAAAAATACCTGTATCCGTTTTAGTGCAAAGAAATATGGGCATGTACTGGTACTGGAGTTGCGTGAAGCTGGTCGTGCAAAGCCCCAGACGGATAACCGCCAACTGCAACAAATTAAAGACATAGCAGAAAAATTGGGGGGTTGCCTTTATGTGGGCAGCCAGGAGGAAGAAAGAATCCTCATGTCTTTTAGCTTTCCCAACCTTCCCCTCGCCGCTTAAAAAACCCATAACTTTACCTGCAAACTCAATTTTTTTGCATGCGTAAGGTTTTACTTCAGCTGGCTGTCAGCCTGGACGGCAAGATAGAAGGCCCCAATGGAGAGTTTGACTGGTGCTTTACCGATGATGATTACGGAATGAAGGATTTTTTCCAGCGAATTGACTCCATATTTATTGGGCGCAGGAGTTTTGAGGTTGCCCAGCAATTGGGTGGATCATCACCTCCGGATTTTCCCACATTAAAGGAATATGTTTTTTCAAACACACTTGAGAGCCTCGATGGAAATCGCGAGCTTGTGCGTGGTG
>JAEYVW010000485.1 GCA_023429365.1 Bacteroidota bacterium | reverse complement strand
AATGACCTGAGGAGTTCATTTTCTATATCCGGTGGAAAAACTTTGTGTTCTAAAAATTGAGCGAGAACTCTTGAATAGGTTGCTTTCCATTCCCTGCCGTGAGCCAGGACCTTGTTGCCAAATTGTTCAAAAGTGAGCAGGTGTGCCAGCTCGTGTAGCAACGTGATCAGGAAAGACCAGTGATTGAGGTTACCGTTAACACTAATGCGATGGTTGGAATAATGAGTGCTATGTCGATAATCACCCAAAATGCTTTTACGATCCCGCGCAATAGTAAGATGAACTTTGTAATGCCGCAGGTAATTCAGGACCAGCTCATAAGTGCCTGCTGGTAAATAATCATGCAACTTTGCAATCGGGACTTCTTTCTTAGGCATTCTTTTTTTGCTTCAATATCTGCAGAAGAATTCTCACCTCCAAAAACGCATAGATCACATAAAACCCCATACAGGCAAACAATGCAGGCTTATTGATCGAGTCCGCCACTTTAATATAAACAAATGCGGCAATCACTACGAGGAAGAACTTAACAATAAAACCAGTATAGACCGCTCTCACAAAAGCGTGTGGATTTTTTACACTCAGGCTTTTATAAGTCACCAAAAAACTCACAATTGACACCAGAAATAAGACCATATTGCCGATCATCAGCACATCGTGGTCAAAACCCTTTTTCTCAAACCAGTTTTTCGATAAAAGTAAAATACCTGTCAGGAATACAAAAACAAGGGTCATCGGCCGGGCCTGCTTCATCGTAGATAATTAGTGGGGATTGATAATTTAAGTTGCGCGTGCAATATAGGAAACCTTTGTGTTCCGACTCTCGGTTTTCAGATGTGGACATATCACTCCCCTGCCCAATTTGGCGGATGATGAAAAATCTGTCGCGGGTGAAATTACTGGAGTACTACAGCTTCTTCTTCCTCCTCGATCTCGCGATGGCTGGTCGTGCCTTTTCCTGCACCCATGTGACACTGGCCATTGAATGTGGCGGAGGGTTCTACCTGTAATTTTTCAGCGTATAAGTTTCCGGTGACGATAGAATCGCCTCTCAACTGAAGCAGATCCTTAGCTTTGATATTGCCGGTCACTTTGCCAATGATATCAGCCTGGTTTCCCGAAATATCACCTTCCACAACGCCATTTGCTCCGATTACTACTTTGGCAGAACTGTGCACATTGCCGATTACCGTACCGTCGATACGAAGGTCACTATTGCTGCTGAGATCCCCTTTGAGAGTGGTACCGGCGCCGATAAGCGTAGTGCCGCCGTTGGATGGTTTTTCCTGTGCCATGTCAGTTTTGTTTTTTGAATTAAACATAGATATCGATTTTAAAAAGAAACCTTTCATAATACGAACCAATCCAAAAAATATTGGATGTCCGCCCGGCTATTTTCTCACAAATCACCGCTACCCACCTCAATCATCGGAAAATTCGTCCTTCGGCACTTTTAACTCAGTGGTATCCAACTTTGTAGGCACACCTCCATTAAGCACCGTCCTTATATTTTCAATGTACTTGGCATGATGATCAACCTGCCGCTCCAGCGAATCCACGGTGTATTTCATTTGCCTGTATTCCCGGCCCATCCGGGGGTCATCATAACCTGGAATATAATACTTCAAAGGTGTAAATACGATTAATGCCACTGTGAGGCCCACCAATACAACAAAAATTGTGCTCAAACCAATATATACACTCAGACGCGATAATTTAAATGTTACAACTTCTTCATATGTATCATCATTCATCACTACCAGCCGGTAGCGGTTTCGCAGCCTTTTTAATGTAGTGCCCGCATCCAGTTTTGTCATGTATTTATTTTAAAATGGCTAAGGTATGAAATGAGCTTTTATAAAATTCTAAGGGTGAACCTGCGAGACATGTGGCCAACGAGCTGTTTACGCCGTGGATCTTTTATAATTTTGTTGCTCATTTTTATACTAAAATGTTTGAAATTCAGTTAATAAGGGTTTAGTTTGAGTAGTACCATGTCATCGACCAGATATACCAGTTTTGTAATTCTGCTTTTTATTGGTTTTTGCCACTTCACCCTGCCGGTTTTTGGTCAGAAAGGTGTGACCCTTGATGTCAAAAAACCAAAAGAATTTGAAAACCGAGTGCTGGGTTCTGAGAAATCTGACCAGAAAAAATTTACCATTCCCAAACGATTTATCCAAAATACGGTTACGCATTATAACTATTTTTTTAATGCCAACAACAAACTGAACGAAGTTTTACAAAGGGCCAAGTCTGGTTTCCAGGACGATTTTTCGCAATTGATCCCGTTTTACAATTACACGCTCGACATGACGGCAGCGGATAGTATTCAGCTTGATTCCATTTCGTATAAAGCGCAGACAGGTATCGTGCTGCATGACCTGCGAAATGACTGGGCAGATAACCTCTACCTGCTGTGGGGTGCATCCTATTTCTACCGGAAACAATTTGATTCAGCGCAGCTGATGTTTCAATTCATCAACTACGCGTTTGCCGAAAAAGAAAAAGACGGATACTATAAAACGATTGGCAGTGCCCTTGATGGCAATAGTGCACTGAGCGTGTCGACAAAAGAAAAAAACAGTCTGCCCCGTCGCATGTTTACAGAACCTCCCAGCCGCAACGACGCTTTTATCTGGCAGATCAGGAATCACCTGGCGCAGGATCAGTTTACCGAAGCCGCGAGCCTGGTGCAGACTTTAAAAAATGATCCCCTGTTTCCTGCAAGATTGCAAAGTGAATTGGAAGAAGTGCAGGCTTATGCATTTTATAAGCAGAAGATGTGGGACAGCTCAGCAGCTCACCTTCAAAAAGCCTTGAGCAATGCCCCCACAAAAAACGAACGAGCCAGGTGGGAATACCTGTTAGGCCAACTATACGAAACAACGGGTAAAATGTCAGACGCAGAAAACTGGTATTCAAAATCGGTCGGACATACCACTGATCCCATCATGGATGTTTATGGCCGCCTGGCAATGGTGAGGGTCAACAAGGAAACAGGTGAGGATTATATCGATAAAAATATTGCCACGCTGGTGAAGATGGCCAAACGGGATAAATACCTCGATTACCGTGACATTATCTATTTCATGGCTGCGCAAATGGAGCTGGAGCGTGATAATATTGATGGTGCTTTGCCATTGCTGTTGAAAAGCACGAAATATGCCAGCAATGATCCCGCGCAAAGAAATAAAGCATTCCTTCAACTAGCGGAATTGTCGTTTCTCAAAAAACAATACCGCAATTCTTATAATTTTTACGATAGCCTGCAGTTGAACGATCCTGCCATCAAAGATCCCGAAGCTATCGAAGCCAGGAAAACTATACTGGGAAAACTGGCGGCAAGTATTGAGATCATCGAGCGACAGGATAGTCTGCAAAAAATCGCTGCGATGCCGGAAGATGAAAGAAAATCATACGTGCGCAAACTCGTTCGCCAGTTGCGGAAGCAACAGGGGCTGAAAGACGAGGGTGTTGCCATGGGGGGAAGCTCTTCTTCCGCCAATGAACCACCGGCTTCACTTTTTGCCGACAACAATAAAAAGGGTGAATGGTATTTCTATAATAAAACTTCCCGGCAAAAAGGAAAAACCGACTTTGAAGCTCGCTGGGGTAAGCGCGCCAATGCTGATAACTGGCGCCGAAGTGCCGCACTTAATGCCGCCAGCGTCCGTTCCGGAGAAGCAGATGCTATCCGAAGGGCCAACAGGATCAATAGCGATGAAGTACCCGAGATAAATTTCGAACTACTGTATGAGAAATTGCCGCTTACGGAAGAGTCGATGCAACGTTCAAATGATTCGATTCAAAACGCCCTGCTGGTGATGGGTATGACCTATATCCGCGACCTTGAAGATTGTGTTGCAGGAACAGAAACCCTCGAAGAACTGAGAAACCGCTTCCCCGCCCATCCAAAAATGGAAGAAGCGCTGTTTCAACTTTACTATTGCTACAATAAGATGGGTGAAACAGCAAAGGCAAACAACGTAAAGCAGGCGATGAGCCAGCAATACCCAGGCAGCAAACTCACGTCGATCATCACTACCGGGAAGGATTCGCAGGTACAGGAACGTCAGACTGCTGCCACAAAAACCTATGAACAGGTTTATGATCTCTTTATAGAAGGTGATTTCCAACAGGCCCTGGCGCAAAAGAAGGCAGCCGACAGTATTTATGGCAACAATCACTGGACGCCACAGTTACTTTATATCGAAGCCGTTTATCATGTCAAGCAGAGAAATGATAGTACGGCTATCGCAACACTTCAAAATATCATAAACCAGTTTGAATCTTCACCGCTGGCAGATAAGGCTACGGCTCTGATCAATGTGCTAAGCCGCCGCAACCAGATTGAAGAAGAATTGCGCGAGATGGTCATAAACATGCCCGCGCCTGACACCATGACGCAGCGATCGGAGATCATTACGACGGGTAAACCGGTAACTACCATTGAGCCTGCAAAAAAAGATTCTATCAAATCAACAGCCGCGCCTGTTGTTATCACGCAACCACGTCTGGATACTATTACCCGTCTACCCGTCAAACAGGCTCCGGTGGAAGATGCCTATTATTTTGATGCGGGAACTCCGCATTATGTCGCACTGGTTCTTACCAAGGTAGATCCCATCTTTATGAACGAAGCTAAGAATGCGTTTGCCCGTTATAACCGCGATACTTATTACAATAAAAAGATGCAGACCGAACTGGTGGAAATAGACAGTGTCAACAGGGTATTGTTGATCAGTCCGTTCGAGAATGCCGCCGAAGCGGTTGCCTATATCGATCAAACACTCCCACGAACAGCGCGGGAGATCATACCCTGGTTAAAAGGCGGCAAGTATAGTTTTTCCATCATTACCGCACGTAACCTCGAGCTGCTCAGGGAGAAAAAGGACCTGGATAAATACAGGGAATTCCTTAATAAAAACATTCCGGGCAAGTTTTAACGGGGTGTTAAATAAGAGATAGCTCATCCGCGCACCTGTTACAGCCCTTTTTTATTAATTTCGGTTGGCTTTAATGTAGGGCCCTGGCCTGCAAGCCGATAATATTTAATAAATATCAAATGAAAAAATCCGTTCGCATATTCTGGCGCATTTTCCTTTTTGGTTTCCTGGCTTTTGTTTTGATAATCGTACTCGCCAATTTTGGCGTGTTTGGCAAAATGCCATCGCTACAGGATCTTGAAAATCCTACCATTCACCAGGCTTCAGAAGTCATCGCCAACGATGGAACGCTGATGGGTAAATATTATACAGAACGGGGAAACAGGAGTAATGTAAAATACCGGGATATTTCGCCCAACGTGATCAATGCGCTCATCGCAACGGAAGACGAGCGTTTTTATGATCATGCCGGTATTGATTTCAAGTCGACCTTAAGAGCAGTATTTACATTAGGCGGCCAGGGTGGTGGAAGTACTATTACGCAGCAACTTGCATTAAACCTTTTTAATGAACGTGCAAGAAATCCTTTTTATCGCGTCGTGCAGAAATTAAAAGAATGGATCATTGCCGTGAAACTGGAAAGGAATTTCACCAAGGAGGAGATTATTACACTTTATCTCAACGCGGTTCCATTTGGTAGCAATATTTATGGAATAAGGAATGCATCACGAACCTTTTTCCAGAAAGAACCAGACCGCCTCACTATTGAAGAAGCCGCACTGTTGATTGGGATGCTAAAAGGCAATACACTCTATAACCCGGTAAGAAACCCGAAAGCTGCGCTGGACCGCCGTAACGTGGTGATTGGTCAAATGGCTGTAAACGGTAAGATCAGTGAAGCAGAGGCAAAAAAATTGAAAGCTTTACCAATTGCACTGAAATACCGGAAACTGGATGAAAACACCGGTTATGCACCCTATTTCCGCGAGGTGCTCAGAGATGAAGTACGTGCTGCTTTAAAAGGTCTTGAAAAGCCCAATGGCGACAAATACGATATTTATGAAGATGGTTTAAAGATATATACGACCATCAACCCGCGCATGCAGGAGTATGCGGAAGAGGCTGTAGCCTCGCATATGCCCAGCTTACAAAAAGCGCTGAATGCACAGCCCAAGATCAGGAAAAATACCCTGTGGAAAGGCCATGAAAATGTACTGGAAAGCGAAATGAAGAACAGCGACCGCTGGCGCTACCTGGCAGATGACGGTCTTTCTGATAAAGAGATCAAAGCTAGTTTCTTCAAAAAAGTGCCCATGAAAGTCTTTGCCTGGAATGCAAACCGGGAGAAAGATACCGTGATGACACCCTATGATTCCATTAAATACCACCGCCAGATGATTCAGACCGCGTTTATGGTGATGGACCCGCTGACAGGTGAAGTAAAAGCATGGGTAGGTGGTATAAACTTTAAAACTTACAAATACGATCACGCCAACTTAAAAACCAAAAGACAGGTCGGTTCTACCATCAAGCCGCTATTGTATGCCCAGGCGATGGAAGATATGGGATTTACCCCGGAAACCGAGGTGATAGATGCGCAGCAAAGTTTTGGAAAGAACCAGCTGGTCCCTGCTACAACTAAAACCTGCAGTGGTCGTACGATGACGATGGCCTCAGCACTGGCCTGGTCAAAAAACTGTGCAACGGCTTATATAATGAAACAGGTAGGCCCGGAAAATTTTGCAGACTTTCTTGGCAAAATCAACATTCCTACTAAAGTGGAACCCTTTCCCTCAATCGCGCTGGGTTCCTGCGATCTCTCTTTATTTGAGATGATGTGGGGTTACTCCATATTTGCCGGTCGTGGTTTTTCAACAAAACCATACTTCATTACCCGGATTGAAGACAGGAACGGAAACGTGATCAAGCGCTTTGACTACAGTGTGAACCGCAAGGAAGCCATCAGCGAGATCACAGCATATCGTATGGCCCGCATGATGCAGGGTACAGTGGATGTAGGTACCGCTACCGGTCTCCGTAACAGGCTTGGTGCAGCTGAAATGGCCGGCAAGACCGGTACTACCAATGATAATGCTGACGCCTGGTATATGGGTTATACACCCCAACTGCTGGGCGGTGTCTGGATTGGCTGCGACGACCGGTTTATCCGCAATGAAAGCAGCGGTGGTTATGGTGGCGCAGCGGCCAGGCCGATCTGGGAAGCATTCTTTAAAAAAGTATACGCTGATAAGTCTTTGGGTATTGAGCGGGATGCAAAATTTGTACAGCCTGCCGACTACACAAGCGAGATCAACAGTGCAGACTTTATTCCTACTGAAACAGATCCCAATCCCGAAGCCGAAGGTATCGACCAGGGTGTGGGTACAGCCGACGACTATAATTATATCGGCCCTGAATCAAAGCCGGTGGTAGAAGATGAAGACGGTAAACCGATCAAAAAGGATACTGCCGACAACAAGGCTGATAAAAAAAAATCTGATGCCAAACCCATAGGTGCACCCCAGGAACCTAAAAAGAAAAAGGGCTTCCTGAAAAAACTATTTGGGAAAAAAGAAGATCAATAAAGTCTAAACAAAGAAGCCGCGGGTCGTTCGCGGCTTTTTTTATCAGGATAAATGTTGAAAAACGCAGAGTGGGAATACGCGAAGACCCTACCCAATTCCCAACCCGATAGCTATCGGGTACCAATTCCTAATTCCTGCTAAACCTTCACCCAGAACTTCAACAATCCATTCACATCATTCCCGCCCTCGAGATAACCGGGTGGAAGGATATCGTTCATCCCGTGGTAGGTGGCTACGCGAGTGCCGGAAGGCCTTTGTTCAAGCTGTTTATATAATACACGGCTATAT
>JAEYVW010000434.1 GCA_023429365.1 Bacteroidota bacterium | reverse complement strand
GTTTTGGTGCCGAAGCCCATTACAACAAAACAGCGGCGTCGTCCATTGGATGAGGTTTCATTGTCTCTCATAAGTAATTTTTTATAACCTATGATAGCTTGATGCTTATAAAGTTACCCTTTATCTGATAATTATCAATAACCAGTTTATGGTATATTGCCAGACTTACTAGCCTAAAACATACTAGTTCCGACTCGTTAACTTTGTCGAATGAGCCCCCGCATAATCTTTATCATGGGTGTTTCCGGATCGGGCAAGACCACCGTTGGCCTTGAGCTTTCTGCCATAGCAGGAATTCCATTCTTCGACGCAGACGACTATCATTCACCAGCTAACAAAGAAAAGATGAAGTCGGGTCGACCGCTCGATGATACCGACAGGCAGGGATGGCTGGAAGCACTTAACAATTTGGCCAGGCAAGAGGCAAAAAAAACGGGAGCCATCATCGCGTGCTCGGCGTTGAAGGAGAAATACAGGGCAATTTTGTCAAATGGGATAGAGGAACAGGTGTACTGGGTAGTACTTCAAGGTGATTTCGATACCATACAGGAAAGACTAAAGGCAAGACAACAGCATTTTATGCCGGCAAGCCTGTTGCAGTCCCAGTTCGAAATATTAGAGATCCCTTCCGGGGCGATGCTGGCAGATATTAATCACCCGCCCGCGAAGATTGCTGCGGAAATCAAGACCTGGCTGGAGAAGCAGGGTTAGTGATTAATCTGGCAATACCGGCCCGTAGTGTACACGTTTCTTTCTCTTATCCTTCCTGGGATACAGAATATCGTGGGCTGTCTCATAACCTTCATCAGCTATCCTGGCGTATCTCTTATTGGTCTGGTGGCGGCGGATGACATAGATGGCAAAGCCCGCAGCAGCGGCGAGTCCGATGGCCAGCATGATCCTATTGGTTTTTTTCATTTCAATTTTTTTTCCGTTACAAGATGGAAGTCCGTTGGCGACTTATGATCAAATTAGGCAAAAAGCATACCATCAGCCCGACGAGCCTGCGCCTTTTACCTTAGCACTTCACCGTGAACAACTCAACTGGTTAAACGGTTTTTTCGAAGGCATCTTCCGTAAACTTACCTCCCAAAAATGAGTAGTTCTGAGATTGTCTCAAATCCGGAAATTGGCTTGGTTTGCATTATATACAGCTATATGCAACTGATGATGTACATAGGGAACGACCTGATCGAAGCGGTACCACTCGACCTGAACAGCATTCCCAAGCCGGGGTATCTGGGCAGCTTTAAGAGGAGCCTTAAGATGAAATACCGCGATCTTATCCAGCAGACACCCGATCCACCTGAGTTCCTGGTGATCGAACCCATAAAAACATCGCAACCACTTTCCCGGCAAAATGGCTGATTCTTTCAGTCCTCGTTACTCCTATTTTTCCCTCGGAAACACCCCGAAATTCCTCCATTCACATAATGTGGAAATTTTATTAATAACTGCTAGTGTAAAACATCTACATTTATTAGCGTTAATAACTGCAAACCCATCAACATTCAAAACAAAAACAAGATGGCAACAAAAAAGAAAGCAGCTAAAAAGGTAGCCAAAAAAGCGGCCCCTAAAAAAGCAGCAAAAAAAACAGCCCCTAAAAAAGCAGCAAAAAAGGCAGCTCCTAAGAAAAAGGCAGCAAAGAAGAAATCGGCACGTAAACCCAATGCAGCCTTCATGAAGGCATTATCACCAAGTTCAGACCTGGCAGCAGTGATTGGAAGCAAAGCTGTGCCCCGTACAGAAGCGGTGAAGAAAATTTGGGATTATATCAAAGCCAATAAACTGCAGGATTCTAAAAACAAACGTATGATCAATGCTGATGCAAAACTGAAACCCGTTTTCGGTGGCAAAGGCCAGGTATCTATGTTTGACATGGCAAAATTCCTTTCCAAGCACCTCAGTTAAACGAAGTGATTTAGTAACACGACAGGCTTTCTAAACGGGGCCTGTTTTTTTTTTGCCTGGAATTAAGTTGGCGGAAGACTTGTTTTACTTTCAATTTATTCACTGCATAGTCGCAAGATCATTGGTGTGTGCTGCAGCCCTGTCCCATCCTTTTTGAATCGCCGCTTTTCGCAAATCCCTTCCCGGGTGTGTTTTAGAACCGGTGGTATTGGCTATATAAAGCATGACCCGTTGTGATTGTTCAAGTGAAGCTCCAAGTTTGTGCATGACAAACCCTGTAAACTCATCAGCTTCGAGTTCAAGGTTCGGCCTGCTTCCTGATTTACGTATCGTGTGTCCATTTAAGTGATGACCGATCTCATGCGCCAATAAGGCCATTGCGGCCCATTTGTCACCTGTCGTCTTGTTGATCCAGTTAATATAACCAGGGTTGTATAAAATATATCGTTTTCGACGGGTAATAGAAGCTTCAATATTAGCAACCTTAGCTTCTTTTAATTCAAAATTTTGTTGAAGCCCCAGGGCATTTAAAATTTCCGCAAACATCATGGGAGTCGAAGGAATAACGGGTGCTACACTGTCCTTTACCATTGGTGGTACCCGCGATCTTTTGATTGGCGATACAGGTTCAGCATAACAGATAGTTGTGGCGGACAAGCCGGCTACAAGCAGATAGATCTTCATGAAGCATGTATTGGATCAGGTAAAAATATACCGAACTTATTTGAATTTAAAATCCTGCGGCACCTAGTTTTCCCAGAGAGCTTAAATATCCTGTTTTCCGGGTTATTTTAACATAACTTGAAAATATCCCCTTTAGGATTAATGCGTAAAAGCCTCCCCCCTCCTGTGGCAATCATGCCCCCCGGAAATGCGATAGCCAACTGATAACAGACCGTGACCAGGCTGGCATAGTTGTAGCATTAGTAAGTATTACAAACGCCATCCGTTTTATTAATCTTAAAAATTTGAACGTATGAAATTCAGAAACTTCCTGGTGGTGGCGGCTGGCGCCACATTCGCATTTGCATCATGTAAGCCTGCGTACCAGGCAACCGATACAGATACAACAGGGACGACATCAACATCCGTAACGGTGAGTCCTACTATCCAAACCGCGTTTACAACACAATACCCAAATGCAACGAACGTAGTGTGGAGTAATTACGACATGGCTGTTGAAGCTCCCATCGATTGGGAAATGGCGGGATGGACTGCCCTTCAAAACGATGATTACCTGGTACGGTTTGATATGGACAACGAGAATTATTATGCCTGGTATGATAGCGATGGCAACTGGATCGGCTCAGCCTATACCATGAGAGACCATACCCAGTTACCTCCAGCCGTTTCTACCCTGATCAGCGAAAGATATGCGGACTACACGATTGATAAAGTTGACCGTGAGTTTCAAAAAGACAGGATGGCTTACGAGATCAAGCTGAAAAAAGCTGATGACAGCAAGGTTAAATTATTGATAGACGCAGATGGAAATGTTTTGAAAGAAAAGATAAAATAATTCGCCTTGTGAAACCATAGAAGCCCCGCGTGCAGCATGCACCGGGGCTTTTATTTTGTCTATCAGTTGCAGTTGATGATTGAGTTATTGCCAAAGATCATAAAGGGATGTTGCCGTGCTTTTTCTTCGGAAGCTTTGCTACTTTATTTTCCAACATCGCATACGCGTGAATGAGCTTCTTCCGTGTTTCCCGTGGTTCTATCACTTCGTCGATGAAGCCACGCTCCGCAGCAAGGTAAGGAGTTGCAAATTTTTCCGCATATTCCGCTTCTTTGTCAGCCAGTTTGGCGACCGGGTCATCAGCTTCCGTAATCTCCTTTTTAAAAATGATCTCGCTTGCTCCTTTTGCGCCCATCACGGCAATCTCAGCTGTTGGCCAGGCAAAGTTCATATCGGCGCCGATATGTTTTGAGTTCATCACATCATAAGCACCACCATAGGCCTTACGTGTGATCACTGTTACACGAGGCACGGTAGCCTCGCTAAGCGCAAAAAGTAATTTAGCGCCATTTGTGATAATCCCATTCCATTCCTGGTCGGTGCCGGGAAGGAAACCCGGAACATCAACCAATACAAGTAGGGGTATATTGAAACAATCGCAAAAGCGGGTGAACCGTGCAGCCTTTTTGGAACTGTTTATATCGAGTACTCCGGCGAGACTCATAGGCTGGTTGGCTACAATACCGATACTCCGACCAGCAAGTCTTGCAAATCCAACTACGATATTTGCCGCAAACTCTTTTTGTATTTCGAAAAATGAACCGGCGTCGCAGATCCCGGTAATTACATCACGCATATCGTAGGGCTGGTTATTGCTTTCCGGGACGATCGACTCCAGCATCTCCCGTGTTTCGTCACCCAGCGCGTAAGGCAGCTTCGGCGTGGTGTCCTCGCAGTTTTGTGGCATATAGCCCAGCAACTTTTTAACCTGCGCAATGCAATCCATATCATTTGTCGCGGTAAGGTGAGTAACGCCTGATTTACTAAAATGTGTATATGCTCCACCAAGCTCTTCCGCGCTTACTTCTTCATTGGTGACGGTTTTAACCACGTTGGGACCGGTTACAAACATATAACTGGTATTCTCCACCATCAATGTAAAATCTGTCATAGCCGGGGAATACACGGCACCCCCTGCACAGGGGCCCATGATCGCGGATATTTGTGGTATAACCCCTGAAGACAAAACATTGCGATAAAAAATATCTGCATAACCACCCAGTGATCTCACGCCTTCCTGTATACGAGCGCCGCCAGAATCGTTCAAACCGATCATAGGGGCTCCGGTTTTCATGGCGAGGTCCATCACTTTACATATTTTTTCAGCGTGCGTCTCCGATAGTGATCCACCAAATACTGTGAAATCCTGTGCGAAGATGTATACCAGCCGGCCATTTATTGTTCCATAACCTGTGATAACGCCATCGCCATAGTATTGCTGAGTCTCCATGCCGAAATCACGTGTTCGATGAAGTACCAGGGCTCCAATCTCCTGGAAAGAGCCGGCATCCATCAACAGCTCAACGCGTTCTCTCGCCGTCAGCTTTCCTTTCTTATGTTGTACTTCATTACGTGCAGCGCCACCACCCTTCATGCTCTCTTCGATCTTCTGAAGCAGGATATCCGTTTTCGTTTTCTTCATAAGAATTTTATTAATCGATTAACCTTGACTTCCAGTTTGTCGGAATTGATTCTGCCGGTTGGATGCCCTTCTGCCGGTCTAAAAAATATTTCAATGCTACAATAGAAGCCAGCTCGGCCTTGCTCTTTTGTAAATATGAAAGAATCTCGGGGGTGTAAAACTTATTTATAAAATGGGTATCGAATTTTCCCGACAAAAAAGCTTCGTGGTTCATGACAAATAATCCAAAAGGCAATGTAGTTGCGACTCCTTCAACCCGGTAACTACCGATCGCTGTTTTCATTTTAGCAATCGCTTCTCCGCGTGTGCTGCCATGAGTGACCAGTTTTGCAATCATCGGGTCATAATACACGGGAATAGTCTGACCCTCCTCATAACCGTCATCAACCCTAATCCCATCACCGGCTGGTGGCTGGTAGACAGACAGCTGTCCTATCGAAGGCAGAAAATCATTGAGCGGATCTTCTGCATAGACGCGAAGCTCGATCGCATGCCCGTTGATTGTGATATCCTCCTGTGTGAAAGCCAATTTTTCACCGCGGGCAATTTTTATTTGTTCCGCTACCAGGTCGATACCTGTGATCATTTCGGTGACGGGATGCTCTACCTGCAGGCGGGTATTCATTTCCAAAAAGTAAAAATTCATTTGATCATCCAACAGGAACTCGACTGTACCTGTACTGGTGTAACCGCAGGCCCGTGCCACCTTTACGGCCGCATCTCCCATGGCTTTCCTCATTTCCGGAGTTAATATTGCGGAGGGTGATTCTTCAACAACCTTCTGATGACGACGCTGAATGCTGCATTCACGTTCAAACAAGTGGATGATATTACCATGTTCATCGGAGAGCACCTGTATTTCTATATGACGTGGTGAGCTTACATATTTCTCAATAAAAACCGAGCCATCCCCAAACGCGGATTTTGCTTCACTGATGGCACGTTCCATTTGTTCTTCCATTTCGCTCTCTTTGTCCACCTTGCGCATACCCTTACCTCCGCCACCGGCAGAAGCTTTTATCAATATAGGATAACCGATACTCACCGCGATCTTTTTTGCATTTTCAGTATCACTGATTGCTTCATCAATCCCCGGCACCATTGGGATATTATATTTTTTCACTGCTTCCTTGGCGGCCAGCTTGGAACCCATGATCCGCATGGCATCAGCACCTGGCCCAATAAATTTGATACCCTCACGGGTAACCGCTTCCACGAATTCGGCATTCTCACTCAGGAAACCATAGCCGGGGTGAATACCATCCACACCCAACTCTTTTGCCAATGTTATAATCTTTTCTCCGTTTAGGTAGGACTGTGCCGCCGGTGGTTCTCCCAGCAAAACTGCTTCATCTGCAAAGCGGACATGAGGCGCCAACCTGTCGGCCTCTGAATAGACTGCAACAGACTTGATGCCCATCTTTCGAAGGGTGCGCATGATCCTGAGTGCGATCTCTCCACGATTTGCGACGAGTATTTTCTTCATGGCAGGTAAACAAACAATTAAATATCCCGATCCTCCAGTTCAACCAGCACCTGGCCTTTCTCCACTGCCTGTCCCTCCTTTACCGCTATCCTGTTGATCCTGGCATTGGTATGTGTCATAATATTATTCTCCATTTTCATGGCTTCAAGGATAAGTATCTTATCACCCTCAATTACCTGCTGACCTTCCGTCACTGCAATGCTGAGCACGAGACCAGGCATAGGGGCTTTAATCTCCTTATGTTGTCTTCCTTTGCCGGCATTAAAACCCATTTTCTCCAATACCTGGTCGAGTTCAGTTTTAATAACGACAGTATAGGTTTCACCCTCCATCTCAACCAGGATGGTTTTAGTATTTAGGTCAGCGCTGGTGATCTCGGCGCTTACGCTTTGATTGTCTTTTAGGAAATGATATTTATTTGGAGAGATTTGAACAAGATCAGCTTCTTCAATGTACTGCTGAGTAAAGGAAAATACAAACCCATTGGCGCTTGTCCTGTATATTTTTTCACCTGGCATAGAAAGCTTTAACCTGTAATATAAGAATTCCAGATTTGAAAGCCGTATTAAAGGTGGAAGATAGTCTCACGGACTTGATACCGGTTTACAAACGGAGATACAAAGTTGCTCTCGCACTCAGGCCTCGGTTAAATATGTAGAATGGTTCTACACTAAAAGCTTTTTGTCCGGCAGGGAATAGTATTTTTGAAGAAACAAATGGCTGAAGCCCTTCCACATTGCCCATGGTATAGCCGGCATTAAGGAAAGCGGATACTACATAGTCTACCTGTACAACCTTATAACCCGCGTAAGCGAAAATATCAAGCGAGTTACCGGGGAGTTCATATTCATTAACCCCATTCTTTACTGTGGTACCTGATGCCAGGTTGTATGCTACGCCAATACCCGCATTAAAGCGGTTGACAAAATAAGAGCCTTCGGCAGAAACGCCTTTTGGCAAAACATAAGATACACCAGCTGCAAAATGGCTTTCACATTCGGGTTGGGACAAAGCCAATACGGGCAGTAGTAGCATCAAGGGTAATAGTTTTTTCATAGTGCTGGGTTTTTACTAAAACAACATTATATGTAGTTTTAGTATATAGTCCATTAAAAATCACCAGTCCAACGCTGCAAATTCGAGGCCGCAAATCTAGGGGATAATAACAGGATTAGAATTGATGCAGATCAGTAAATCATATGATCTTGCTAATGAACTGAGAGACAATTGGAAAAATATTAGATAGTTAGTCCTATTTATGTTTCTTTTCCTTTTCCTTTTTCATTTTTTTGAGTGCCTTTTTTAGTTTGGCGATCGTTTCATGAAGGTCGCGCTCCTGGCGTTCCAGGATTGTTTGAGTTTTATGAGCAGCCTGGTCGAAATACATATTTGCTCTTGCCAGGTGGACGTTGAATTCTCCTGCCTGTTGATCAAGTCTCTTTAAGAGTTGCCAAAAATTTTCTTTCTTTTTCATAACCCTTCTTATTGCGATATCAAATACTGCGCCGGGTGACAAGAGATGTTAGTCCTGTTGTTGTTGTATTTCCACAACCTCTAACCAATAATCGAGGAAAACGCGGATCTTCATTCGCATACCGGCAATGGAAGAAGGTTTGGTAATATAAGAGTTGACGCCGGCGCGATAGTAGTTTTTGATATAATCAGCTGTGGTAATTTCGCCCAACACCACAACGGGTATATGCGCGAGCTTTGCATCCTGTTTGAAATATTTCACCAGTTCGAGAGCCTTGTGACGATGGTCCTGGTTGTTCACAAGGATAGCAGCAGGGAATCCGTTATCTTTTATACATTGATCCATTTCGCTAATTCCGCCAATAAAATGCATCGGAATCGCCCCGTGCATTTCCTTTAATATGGACTCAGTAAGGTATCGGTCATCCTCGTCAGCCTGGATCATAAGTAAATAGGCGGGCATAAACACTTGTTCTTATAAAAATAATCCAATTCCGTTTGATCAAATCCCTTGTAGCATACAAAAGGGTATGCGAAGGCATCCCCCGTACTGCTTAACTAAACTCAAACTTACTGCGTGATAAAACTTATGTCGCATTTACTTTACCCCGACGACAGCTACAGTCGAAGAAAAAAACAAATGCTGCGTTTATTTGCCGAATCTACATCATTTTTTTTGCATCTTCATGCACGTTTTTTCGAAAAATTTGCAGGAACCAGCCTGTTTTTGGAGGAAAAGCAGTGTAATTCAAACAGATAAGTTCATTGGGAGCTAAGTTAGCGGCCGGATTTGGCTGGAAGATTCCTTTCTTTTTTTACCACCGTGTTGTAGTATAAACAAACAGGCCTCATCAGGCATATTTCACACAAGGGCTTTGGCCGGCAGATCTCTCGTCCGAGGAAAGACATAGCCATTCCGGCATCCCACTGCCGGGCGGGTAATACTTCTTTGATTTGATTTTCGATCTTTTTCGGGTCAGTGCCTTTTGCAATTCCCAGTCGCGGCGCTACACGCACAACGTGCAGGTCTACAATCACACCTTCAGGCTTTTTGCCTGCTTCACGCAGTATAACATTGGCTGACTTGCTACCAACACCTTTCAACGCAGTCAGTTCATCATGCGATAGTGGTATATTCTTATCAGATTTTAATGTTTGTGCGATAGTCA
>JAEYVW010000408.1 GCA_023429365.1 Bacteroidota bacterium | reverse complement strand
CAACCAGTCCTGAAGGTAAGACCCGAGTATCGAGTAGATATCACCGAGATCACCTTTTTCCCGCATAGTCTTCATCTGGCGCACCAGTGGATAGTAGCGGAGGTTAAAATGAACGGCATTTACCAATCCGGTTTTCTTTGCGAGTGTAACCAGTTCTTCTGCTTCATGAAGATCCTTGGCCAGGGGTTTTTCACAAACAACATGTTTGCCTGCCTGCAGTGCGGCCTTTGATTGAGGGTAATGTAAAAAATTGGGTGTGCAGATATGAACGCTGGTAATATCATTCATTGCCAGTAATTCGTCGAAGGTACAGGCACGTTCAATACCCAGCTG
The DNA here is from genome assembly GCA_023429365.1 of Bacteroidota bacterium. Lineage (GTDB taxonomy): Bacteria > Bacteroidota > Bacteroidia > Chitinophagales > Chitinophagaceae > Terrimonas_B. The sequence continues at coordinate 2,655 of JAEYVW010000408.1, read as the reverse complement.
GGCGGCTTTGGTTTGGGCGAGTTCTGCCGTTGCTTCGCAAAGCGCGGCCACTTCAATATTAGGTAATCTTCTTAGCGCTTCAATATGCGCGGGGCCAATAAAACCGGTGCCAACCACACCAACTTTAATTTTTTCCATTACAGAGTTTTTATAAATTATATTATGCCGGCTGCCAATACACTACAATTTAAGTGTTAGGACCGGGGTCAATAAAATTACAGGTTATTGCCATTAAGAAAATATTTTTTTAACCCATTGTCACCAGTACCCATACCGGCAGGTGATACGTGTAAAAAAAGCATGGTTTAACTGGCTGGGTGTAATTCAGTACCCGCTTGTATCAAATATCTTTGAGTAACTTCATTGCTATTAGGCTATTCCTCAAATCCCAGGTAAAGTTTATGATAGGTGTTCAAAAATATGGACGATGGTTGGGGGTAATGTCCGTGCTTGTCATTTCTGTGTTTTTGCTAACCAAATGTATCAGCAACGGTAAAGATAAAGAACAGAAAAGCCCCGGCGAAGGACCGGCTGGCAGGCAGGTAAGTTTCACCCAGTTTACCGGCTCCGCGGTATGCGCAAGTTGTCACCAGGATATATATGAAAAACACCTGAAGACCGGCCATTTTCTGACTTCACGACCCGCACAGGAAGAATATATTCGCGGACATTTTGAGCCTGGGAAAAACGAATTTGTGTATAGCCCTTTGACAAAAGTAGTGATGGAAAAACGTGACAGCGGATTTTACCAGGTTGTGTACCAGGCTGGCCGTGAGAAAATGGCAGTGCGTTTTGATATCGTAACCGGTTCCGGTGCCAAGGGCCAGTCATACCTGTACTGGTCAAACAACCGGCTTTTTCAAATGCCGGTAACTTATTACACAATGGCCGATCAGTGGGCCAATAGCCCCGGCTTCCCACATAAAGTTGTACTGAACCGCCCCATCACATCCCGCTGCCTGGAATGCCATGCCACCTATGCTGAACTTGTTTCTGAACCAGGTAAGGAGCCCGAGGAGTTTGATCGCAATAAGATCTTATTTGGGGTGGATTGTGAAAAATGCCATGGCCCGGCTGCTGGTCATGTCGAATTTCATACAGCCAATCCCGGCGAAAAACAGGCGCGGCAAATCATCAATCCGGCCTCCCTGACGCGTCAGCAAAACCTGGATCTCTGCGGTATGTGCCACGGTGGTGCATTAAAAAAAATAAAGCCATCGTTTGAGTTTATAGTAGGAGATTCTTTGGCTGATTACTTTGAGCTCAAAGATCTTTCCAACGCCACGCCTATGTTTGATAATATCGATGTTCACGGCAACCAGATGGGTTTATTGAAGGCAAGTAAATGTTTTACCCAAAGCAATATGACCTGCAACAGTTGCCACAGCAGTCATGAAAATGAGAGAGGGAATACAAAGCTTTTTTCACAGAGATGTATGAACTGCCACAAGCCGGAGCATGATAATTTTTGTAAAATGGCTACTTCTCTTGGGGCCTCTATCACCAGCAATTGTATCGATTGTCATATGCCTTCTCAACGTTCGAGGGCTATTACACTTGATCTGCCTGGCTCAGAAGTACCGGTCGCAGCATCTGTGCGCTCACATTTCATCAGCATTTACCCCGATGAGGTAAGAAAGTTTTTAAACGAAAAGAAATAGGAGGTTAGTGGTCTCCGTTCTGCTATGATTTTAACCGCTTGTCAATTACTACGAATTCTTTCGTTGAGAGATGTGTAAATTAATGCTGGCTGAATTCTCACAATACTGCTAACACTCAAACCTTTTTTATGCGGCTGCTTATTCTATTCTTCCTCGGGCTACCATGTATTTCTTATGCGCAGGTCAACCGGTCGGCCAGCGAGTTTGCAAAAGAAAAGATCCAGGACTTTATCGTTACCAAAATTTTCACTGCAGGCGAGTATAAAGCCGTCTCGTTTGGCGAGCTCAGGACAAATTCAGGTGTTGGTTCACGACATAGTTGGTCTATGTTGCACCAATTTGAGATCATTGATTCGCAGTATGTCTCCAATAAACGAAAAGCTGTTCATACATCCTATAATTTTTCGTTTTACCTGGATAAAAAACTAAGGGTCCTCAGTGCTGAAAGGTTTGAAGTTGAGTAGATTTTATTATGTGCTTACAAGAGGAAAAGTGATAGCAGCCAGGTAAGAAGGATCGCCGTCAGTCCCATCAGCAGGGTAGCCAGGGTATAAGCTCTCAACATGGCTTTCATATGTATGCCTGAAAACTTTGCGATAACCCAGAAATAAGAATCGTTGGCGTGTGAAACTACCATCGAACCGGCTCCCAGGGCTAAAACACAAAGTATTTTTCCATTTTCTGAATCCAGTCCCAATACCGGCAGTAATGGTAAAACGATGGATGCCGCAGTTATGATGGCGACCGTTGATGAGCCCTGTGCCGTTTTCAGGATAAATGCAAGTACAAAAGGAAAGAAGATGCCGATCGTACCCAGGATTGGTAATGCGGCGAGATGATCACCCAGGTTTGTCGATGCCAGTATGGCACCAAATGCTCCGCCTGCTCCCGTGATCAATAGTATGGTTCCTGCTTTTTCCAGGGCATCGTGCAGTAACTGGTTGATGCGGTTTTTGGGCCAGTGTTTTTTGGCGGTGATCGCCAGTAAAACGGC